>JAITEY010000168.1 GCA_031281815.1 Desulfovibrio sp.
GCGCTTATGTCCGCGCCGTCCAGCAGAATGCGCCCGGAACGCAGGGGCAGAAGGCCCATAATGCATTGCAGCAGCGTGGTTTTGCCCACGCCGTTGCGGCCCATGATGCAGGTGCAGGCGCCGCGCCGGGCGCGCAGGGTCACGTCCCGCAGGATGCGGCTTTCACCGTAGCACTGGTTCAGACCTTCCACGCTCAACATACGTCGTCCTCGCCCGGACGGACTGCAAGCGCAATGTGCCCGTTCAACATTGCGCCTCGCCCAGATAGGCTTCAATCACGGCCTGATTGTTGCGGATTGTGTCCATATCGCCCTCGGCCAACACCGACCCCTGGTGCAGCACGGTCACCGTGCGCGCCACGGCCCGGACAAATTCCATGTCGTGCTCCACAAGAAGGATGACCTGCTCGCCTTCCAGGTCGCGCAACAACTCGACGGTACGCTCGATTTCTCCGGCGCTCATGCCCGCGACGGGCTCATCGAGCAGCAGCACGGCGGGTTTCTGCATGAGCAGCATGCCGATTTCCAGCCATTGTTTCTGCCCGTGGGAAAGTTTGCCCGCCGCCAGATTGCGTTGTTCGTGCAGCCTGATGCGCTCCAGCACAGCGGCGGAAAAATCCCTGTCTTCCCCGGACAGGCGCGCCCCGAGCGTGCTCAGGACACGCTTGTCGCCTTTCAGGGACAACTCGAGATTGTGCAGCACCGTAAGTTCTTCGAAAACGGACGGCCTCTGGAATTTCCTGCAGATGCCCGCTTCGACGATGCTCACTTCGTCCATTGCCGACAGGTTGTATGCGCGGGTAAACCAGGCCGACCCGCGATCCGGGCGGGTTTTGCCGGTTATCACATCCATCATGGTGGTTTTGCCCGCGCCGTTGGGGCCTATGATGCAGCGCAACTCCCCTTCCGCAACGTACAGGGTCAGGTTGTTCAAGGCTTTGAATCCGTCAAAGGAGACGGAAATTTTTTCGAGGTACAGGGCGATGTCGTTTTTTTCGCGCAAGGGTTTGGGCGGGCCGGGCACGAAGCGTCCGGGGCGCATGCCGCGCCTGCGGCCGGCGAATTCGTCCAGAACGGCCTGCGCGGCTTCGCGGACGTCCTCAGGCACCGCGGCGTTGCGGATGTCGTCCGACGTTGCGGCGTCGCGGGCATTCCCCGGCGCTGCGACTGCGCGGACATCCTCAGGCGTTGCGGCAGCGGACTGAAAATCCGCGTTTCCTGCCTTATGAGCGTTGCCGTTCATACTCCGGCCCCGCTTTTTGCCTTGCCGTTCATATCTCAACCCCGCTTTTTGCCCGCAGCGCCCGCAAACGGCCGCCCAGGCGGTCGGGAATGCCCGCCAGACCGTCCGGCAGCAAAAGCGTCACCACCACGAACAGCGCGCCCAGGAAGAAGAGCCAGACGTCCGGCAGGGCCGTGGTGAAGAAGGTTTTGGCAATGTTGACGACCAGGGCGCCGAGCACGGCGCCGTACAGCCTGCCCCTGCCGCCCAGAGCGACGCAGACCACCATTTCCACGGAAAAGAGGGGCGCAAAGACGCCGGGATTGACGATGCCCACCTGCGGCACGTACAGGGCGCCGGCCAGACCGGCAAGAACGGCGGAAAAGACGAAAGCCGCCAGTTTGACGTTTTCCACCCTGTAGCCGATGAAGCGTGCGCGGCTTTCCGCATCGCGCACGGCGACGAACACGCGGCCGAGACGCGACGCGACGATCACGCGGCACAGGATGAACGCGAGCCCCAAGGCGAGGGCCGAGGCGCAAAACAACCCCGTAATCATGTAGTCCGACTGCAGACTTACGCCCAGAAGACTTTTGAAGTCCGTAAGGCCGTTATTGCCGCCGAAGCCCATTTCGTTGCGGAAAAAGGCCAGCATGAGGGCAAAGGTCACGGCCTGGGTAATGATGGAAAAATACACCCCCGACACGCGCGAACGGAAGGCCGGCCGGCCGAACGCGAAGGCCGCGAGCCCGGGCACAAGCGCGACAAGCAGACAGGTGAAGAGCATATTGTCCGAACCGCGCCAGTACCAGGGCAGGCGTTCCCAGTTCAGAAAGACCATGAAATCCGGAAGTTCCGGGTTGCCGTACACCCCGCGTCCGCCGATTTCGCGCATGAGGTGCATGCCCGAGACATACGCGCCCAAGCCGAAAAACGCGCCGTGTCCCAAGCTCAGAATGCCGAGGTAGCCCCAAATCAGGTCAATGGACAGGGCGAGCAGGGCGAAACAGAGATATTTGCCCAACAGGCTGACGACATAGCCGTCGAGACGCAGGGGAGCGCCCGCCGGCAGCAGGCTGCATACGGCAACGCCGAGAGCCGTTGCCGCAAGGCAGCCGAGAAAGACGGCCGCGGGCCGGTTCAGAACGCGCTCGGACATTGCCTCAGGCAGTGCGGGAGGGGCCGCGGGAGAACGCCCGCGCACTGCCGGCACTGCTCTTTGACCGCTCCCGCGCGCTCCGGCAGGCTCGGCCGGGGTTGGGCTCCCGCGCTCGGGAGCGGCAATGCGCTCGGGGGCCATGGGTCAATTCTCCGCCGCCCGGCCCCGTTCGGGGAAAAGGCCCTTGGGTTTGACCTGCATGAAAAGAATCAGGGCGGTAAGCAGAATGATTTTGGCCAACATCGCGCCGCTCGCCGGTTCCAGCAGTTTGTTCGCGAGGCCGAGAATAAGGCCGCCGCACAGCGTGCCGTGCAGGTTGCCCACGCCGCCGAAGACCACCACCATGAACGAGTCGACTATATAGCTCTGTCCCAGGTTCGGGCCGACGTTGGTAAGCTGGCTCAAGGCCGCCCCGGCCATGCCGGCGACTCCCGAGCCGAGGGCAAAGGTCAGGGTGTCCACACGGGAAGCGTCTATGCCCAAAGCCTCGGCAATGGGCCGGTTCTGCGCAACGGCGCGCACCTCCAGCCCCAGACGGGTCTTGTGCATGGTCGCGTAGATCAGGGCGAAAACCCCGAGACAGAAGGCGAGGATATAGACGCGGTTGCAGGTCAGGCTGAAGTTGTCCGTGATATGCAGCATGCCGCTCATGAACGCCGGGCTCTCCACGGCCCTGTTCATGGGTGAAATCAGCGTGCGGACCGCCTGCTGCAGGATGAGGCTGATGCCGAAGGTGGCAAGCAACGTTTCCAGGGGCCGGCCGTAGAGATGCCGGATAACGCTGCGTTCCAGCAAGGCCCCGGCGCTGCCCGCGACAAGGAAGGAGGCCGGGACGGCAAGCAGCAGAGCGACCCCCGGCCGGCCGGGCAGAAGCTGCTGCATGCCCCAGACGGTATAGGCGCCGAGCATGACCAGTTCGCCGTGGGCCATGTTGATGACGCCCATGACCCCGAAGGTGACGGCCAGGCCGATGGAGGTCAGCACCAGCACCGAACCGAGGCTCAAGCCGAAAAACAGCGTTTCCAGCATGGCGGCCCGGTCCGCCGTGACGCGCAGGCGGTACAGCGCCTTGTCCACAGCCTCGGCCACGAGCGGGTCTTTGTGCCCTTTCAGGTTTGCCAGGGCCTGCGCGGCGTGCGGCAGGGAAGCGCCGCCCAGCACGGCCGCGGCGCGCAGCAGTTCGTCGCGCGAGGCCGCGGCGTCTCGCACACAAAGCAGGGCCAGGAGCTGTTCGAGGCGGGCGCGGATGCGCCCGTCGCGCTCGTTCTGCAACAGGGAGAGGAGCAGTTCCTTGTCCGCGGCGGCGTCGTCCCGCAGGCTTTCCACCGCGCCCCGACGCACGTCGGCGTCCGCGTGACGCAGGAGACGCCGGTTGAGCACGGCCGTCACGGCGGTGCGCCGGCTGTTGCTGATGCCGACCTTGCGCAGCAGGGACCTGTCGGCAAAGGGCATCCTCCCGCCTCCCGGCACGAGGGTCGCCTCATCCGCGCCGGGGCGGAGGATCAGCAGGTCGCCGTTATCCCTGCGCACATAGAGGTCCCCCGCGCACAGGGCCTCCAACAACTCGGCCGCGGCATCGGAAGGGTCGTCGCCCAATTCGCGCAGGGCGGGTTCCCTGTCGGCGACTTTGGCGCTGCGCAGAGAATCCAGCGCTTCGGGCGAGAGGGAAAGTCCGCCGGCCCGCGCCGGGCAGAGCAGCGACAGGAAGAGCAGCAGGGCCGGGAAACCCGGCAAAAACAACGTCCGGCGCAGGAAACTCTCGGGATGCTCTCCGTTATTGCCGATTGAGCGAAACGCTGAAGTATTTTTGCGGCAAACGACCACTCTACACCCCAATGCAATGAGGGGAGTCGGCCTGAGCAGGCACAAGGCCGACTGGGGAAATCATCAGCCTTACGCCTGCTCAGGCTGACCCCGGCGGGGTTTGGGGCGGAGCCCCGATTATCCGGCGTGCCCTATTACTTGGCGGCGCCGCCGCATTTTTTGGTCACGATATTGTAGTTGCCGCAGTTTACGGGGTCGGTCCAGTCCGCTTCCAGATTTTTGGAATCGGGCAGGTAATCGGACCAGGCGTCGCCGGGCACTTCGCC
>JAITEY010000192.1 GCA_031281815.1 Desulfovibrio sp.
TTGTGCGGGGCGGGGATGCCGTCGTCGCCGCTGCGGAAGGGGTCGGCGCGAATCCGCACCCCCGCCTCCCGCTTTTCACTATCTCAAAAAAAATTTGTTGATGATAGAAAAATTCTTTACAAGGGGGAAATAGTAGTCTATAAAAGATTTCAGCCGAACAAAAATTTTTACCGATTTTCTTGGGAAAAGACATGAATTTGGCACGATTCCTGCACACACACAATCCAGCTTTATTAGTTTTTCCCCGGCCCGGCCTCGACGTCTGCTTGCGTCCCCGTCGAAACCGCGCCGGGGATTTTCGTGTTTCCGTCGCGCGACTCTTGACGCCTTCAGCCGCACCGTTCGGTGCGTCGGGGAGGTCGTGACGTGCTGACGGTTTCAACGCACAAAGCCAAGGGCATTTTATCCGAGTTGGCCAAGCGGGCTGCCGAGGGCGAGCCGGTGTTCATCGAACGCTACGGCAAACCCGTGGTCGCCCTTGTGCCGGCCTCATACGTGCGCCGGGTCAAGCGCCTCGGCATTCTGGCCGGGAAACTCCGTCTGCCCGACGATCTGGACGCGCAGACCGGCGGTCCGAACTGATGCGCGTACTTCTGGACACCAATGTCCTGCTCCGCGCCCTGGCGGGCGACCCCGCCGTGGAAAGCATACGGGACATCCTTCTGGCCGAGGAAACCGAGGTCTTCATCAGCGCCGTATCGTGGTGGGACATCGCGGCGCGCATTGAAGCCGGACATCTGCAGGCCGACCTGAAAGAACTGCGCGCGGCCGCCGTTGAGAGCGGTTTTATTGAGCTTCCCCTGCGCGGCGAGCATGCCGGCGCCCTTTCCGCGTTGACCGGTTCCGGCCTGAAAGCCCCGTCCTTTGAACGCATGATTGCGGCGCAAGCCGAAATCGAGCCGATGCGGCTGGTCAGTTCCGATACGCGCCTCATGGGGCGGTCGGCGCTGTTTTTGCGGGCATAGCGGGTTTCGTAACACCATGCTCGTAGCCTACGACATCAGCAGCGCTGAACATTGCGGCATAGACCGTTACAATCGGGAACTGCTCGGACGATTGCCGAAACTGCGCAAGGATTTTCAGGCGCTCATGCTGCCTGAACGCCGCTCCGGCGGGCGGCGTTGTGTCCGCGTTCTCGGTAATTTCATGTACAGTCATTTCGCGGTCGGCAGTGCGCTTCGGGCAGCGGGGGCGGACCTTTTTCACTGCACGAAAAATTTTACCGTACCCGCGTTTGCTTCCAGTGCAATCGTCACGACCATCCACGACGTCATCCCTCTGGCCATGAGCCGGGAATACAGCGCGTCCTGCCCGCGTGTCGCCTGGTATCGGTACAATTACGGCTGTTCCGTCCGCAGATCAAAGCTCCTTATCGTTATCTCGAAATTTACAAGGGATGAACTGCTGCGTTTTTACCCCGGATGCCGGGACAGGATTCGGGTCATTCCCTTGGGCTGCGACCCGGAATTCGGCGCCTGCCGCAGCCCGGAATCCGCACGGGCCGCCATGCGCGAACTCGGCGTCGAAGGACCGTATGTATTGAGCATGGGCGGGGCGGAACCCCGCAAAAACAATCAGAAGCTTATCGGCGCGTTTACCGATGCACCGCCGAAACATCACAGTCTGGTGATTGTGGGCGACCGCTGGCGCGGCAAGAGGTTGCATGTTCCCGCCGGCGCGCCGGTGCGTATCCTCAGCGGTCTTGCGCAGCCGGATTTGGCGTCGGCGTACACGGCGGCGTCGGCGTTTGTGTTCCCTTCCTTGTATGAAGGTTTCGGATTGCCGGTGCTGGAAGCTATGGCCTGCGGAACCCCTGTGATTACCCACAACGGCGCGTCTCTTCCCGAAGTGGCGGGCGCGTCGGCATTATTGGTCGACATGCGTGACGCGGCGGCCTGCATGGCGGCCTTGCGCAAAGTTCTTTCGGACAGGTCGCTTGCCGAAGAGTTGCGCGCGGCAGGGCGGGAGCGCGTCGAGATGTTTTCCTGGGAAACAACAGCGCGACTGACGGCCGAAGTCTATGATGAAGCGCTTGCGGCATAATGCGGCCTGCGCGTTGCGGGTCAAGAGAGCGTGATTTCTTTATAAGGTTTTGACAAACCATACAGCGAACAATGTGTAAAACAGCGATTATAACGGGCATTACCGGGCAGGACGGGGCATATCTCGCCGAACTGCTGCTGGATAAGGGGTACAGTGTCTTCGGTACATATCGCCGCAGTTCGACGCCGAATTTTTGGCGTCTTGAGTATATCGGACTGCGTGGACGGCCGGGCTTGGAGCTTGTGGAGTACGATTTGACGGATTTGTCCTCGGCCTTGCGCTTGATCGACAGAGTTGGGCCGGATGAAGTCTACAATTTGGCGGCGCAGAGTTTTGTCGGAGTATCGTTTGACCAGCCGTTGACCACTGGAGAAATCACCGGGTTGGGGGCGGTGCATCTGTTGGAAGCCATACGGCAGGTCAAACCGGATGCGCGCTTTTATCAGGCGTCGACCTCGGAGATGTTCGGGAAAGTCCAGACCGTACCGCAGAATGAGAGTACGCCCTTTTATCCGCGCAGTCACTATGCGGCGGCCAAGTGCTACGCGCACTGGATGACGGTGAATTACCGCGAAAGTTACAGATTGTTCGCGTGCAGCGGGATTTTGTTCAATCATGAGTCGCCGTTGCGCGGGTTGGAGTTTGTGACACGCAAGATTACAGACGCTGCGGCGCGGATCAGTGTGGGCAAGCAGGAAGTTCTGGAACTGGGCAACCTTTCGGCCCGGCGGGATTGGGGCTTTGCCAAGGAATATGTGGAGGGCATGTGGCGGATGTTGCAGGCTCCGGAGCCGGAAACTTTTATTCTGGCGACCGGCCGCACCGTTGCCGTGCGGGATTTTGCGGAGATGGCGTTCAAGGCGGCCGGGATGGAGATTGCGTGGCGGGGTGAAGGCGTAAAAGAAGAAGGAGTTTGCGTTGCGCGTGGGGAAGTTGTGGTCCGGGTCAA
>JAITEY010000224.1 GCA_031281815.1 Desulfovibrio sp.
CGACCCGTGGAATCCCCGCCCGCAGTTCGATGCGGCGGATCTGGTCCATTGGTTTTCCGTGCAGGGAGGCTGTTCACGCTTCTTGATCCACGTCCGGGACGTCCGCCGCCTGCCGCTGGTCATTTCCCCCATTGTCTGGATCGACAGGCCGGAAAAGTACGATCTCGCGGAAATTCGCTGGCTGCGCGGCATGGCGGATCACATTCTTCCCAATTCCCAAGCGGAAGGCGTACAGTTGGGGGAACCGAATTTAAATTCTTCGGCGAACCTATAACCGATTCCCAACATGATCAAGTGCAAGCAAAAGGATGAGTGAATCAAGGGGCGATACCGCAAAGCCTCGTGTTCGGTAAAAGGATGCGGCCTTTTCGTTCAAGGCGTGGACGAGCAATGCGCGGATGCCGGCGATGTCCGATGCCTGGAGCGTCCGAAGCAGAGCATCGCGAAGCATCCCTGCGCCGATGCCCCGCCTCGCATAACGCCGGTCAACCGCAAGACGGGCAAGAAGCATGACCGGAATGGGCTGAGGCATATTGCGTTTGATATTGCCCGGCGCAAACCGGTGTTCAATGCTCCCGACGGCCAAAGAATAGTATCCGACAACGTCATTGCCGGAGCAAACGACATAGGTGCGGGTCGCGCCGGAAGCTTCATTGCTTATCGCCCGTCGATGCAACCAGTCATCCAGCGAAGACTCTCCACAGAAAAAGTCGGAAACATCATGCGCCGCAGTCAGCGGGGCAGGAGCGGAAAGCGCTGCGGTCACTGTTTCCGCCACGGAGTATTCACATTGAAAAGCTTATTCAAACCTCGGATTTGTTCCTCCGAAGGCGGGGTATCCAAGGCTGAGTTCAACTGCTCCCACTGCCTGCTGTCCAGCGTGAAACGCGTGCGATCAAGGAGGACTTCTTCTGCCGTCCTGAGCGTGTTTTCGAGAATGAAAGCTGTGCGGCTCTTTCCCGTGCTCTGCGCGGCTTGGTCAATCAGTGTTTTTTCTTCATTGGAAAGACGTAAGTTTATGGATGCCGTTGCAGGCATGGCGATGTCTCCTTTTTGTGCAGGATATGAAGCGCCGCCTCATTTGTCAATACAATGTATATACCGATATATATTGATATCGTAGTAGAAGTGCAACTGAGTGCGCAAAAAAATTCTTCTTCTCATCGGCACACGGCCCGAGGCAGTCAAGCTGGCTCCGGTCGCGCTTGAACTGCGCCGCCGTTCCGGCTTCGACTGTCTGCTTTGCGCGACGGGGCAACACAGAGAGATGGCGGCTCAGGCACTTGCGGATTTTGATGTGTCCTACGACCGCAATCTGGACGTTATGACGGCCGGTCAAAGCCTTGCCGGGTTGACGGCGAGGTTGCTTCCCGCCCTGGATGCCCTGTATGCCGAAGAAGCTCCGGACACGGTTGTGGTCCAGGGCGACACCACCAGTGTTACGGCCGCTGCCCTGGCTGCCTTTTACCGACATATACCGGTCGGCCATGTGGAGGCCGGCTTGCGCAGTTTCAACCGTCGCGCCCCGTTCCCGGAAGAAATCAACCGAAAACTGGCCGGCTGTCTGGCGGACCTGCATTTCGCCCCAACGGAGTCCGCGCGGGCCAACCTGCTCGCCGAAAGCGTACCGGAAGACGCCGTGTTCGTCACCGGCAACACTGTTATTGACGCCCTGCTTCAGACAGCCGAACGCAACAGGACGCAGCCCGGACTCGTACCCGAAGCTGTGCGCGTCGCCGCAGGGCACGGCAGAAAAGCCGTTCTGGTAACCGCTCACCGCAGGGAAACCTATGAAGCGGGCTTTGAGCGCATCTGCCGGGGCATCCTTGCCGTCGCCGGCCGGCGCGACGATGTCGTGTTCGTGTATCCCGTGCATCGTAATCCCCAAGTCCGCGCCCCGGTGTTTTCTCTCCTGGGCGGGCACAGAAATATTCTGCTGCTCGACCCTCTGCCGTACAGGGCCTTTGTCGCGCTCATGCAGACGGCCTCCTTTGTGCTTACGGATTCCGGAGGAATACAGGAAGAAGCCCCTGCGCTCGGCAAGCCCGTGCTGGTCATGCGCGACGTGACCGAGCGCCCGGAGGGCGTGGCGGCCGGGAACGCGCTGCTGACGGGAACGGATGCTGACTCCATAGCCGGGCACGTCAACCGCCTGCTTGACGACGAACACCTCTACTACAGCATGAGTCGGGCGCGCAGTCCTTACGGTGACGGGAAAAGCGCCGGCCGCATCGCGGATATTCTTGAAAAATATTTGGAAAATCACAGTACATAACGACAGATCATGCGCGTTCTGAATGTTTTTGCCGCTGAGGCCGACAGGGCTTCCATGTTGTTGACGGCAGCCCTGCGTCGCTCCTTTACTTCAGGGCCGGTGCGGGGACCGCTTCCCGCGGACTCCGGCGTCAAGGGTATGTTCAGCGTTTTTGCGGACTGCGGGAACTGTCCGCCTGAAGCCGTACGCGCGGCCGTTCGCGGCGGCGGAAAAATAATGCTGACGGGTACCCCCGGACCGGACATCATGTCCGTCGCCGGGTTGAAAAAAGCCCCGGATTTGCGCCTACCGCCGGAGGCGGCCCAAGCCGAACACTGCTTTTTCGAGCCCTTTCACGAAAGCGCCGCAAGGATTACCTACACCGGGCATCCCCCGGCCTTAACCTCGCCCGTGCGGGATCGGGCTTTTTGCCGCTACGATTATGCGGAATGGAACAATCTCGGTTTCGGGGCTGTCCGGGTGGGGGGAGATTTCGGGGTGACGGGCGGCGTGGAAGCGGACGGAGCCGACGTGCTTGCGCGTATGACCATGACTGCCGCGCGGGGCGTGGTGGAATTGGGTCCGTATATGACGCTCCTGGATACGCCGACAGCCTCCGTGCTGTGGTGCGCGCGCCCGGTCGGGCCTCTCGACGGCACGGAATGGCAGGTGGTCGAACGTTTCTTTTCGGACCGGCGTACAGGGGAGCTGCCGTGCCTTCCGTACTTGCTGCAGACGCCGCGCGGAACGGACTGCATCGTGACCATGTGCATGGACTGCGATGAGGCCGTCGCTTCTTGCCGAGACCTGTTCGAACTGTACGTTCAGGAGAACATACCCTTTTCCGTGGCGGTGAAAACCGGGCAAGACCTGAACGGTCGGGATATGGCACTCTTGCGGGCGATACGCGCCTCCGGGGGAAGCATTCTCTCACACAGTCACGACCATGCCCGGAACTGGGGGAGCGACCACGGGGCGGTGAAGCGGGATGTTCGCCGCAGCACAGCATGGTTTCAACGGAATCTTCCTGAAATGCCTCCGCCGAAGCTGGCCGTTTCTCCTTTTCACAGTAATCCCGTCTATGCCGTCCAGGCATTGGAAGAAGCCGGGATCAAAGGTTTTGTCGGCGGCATTATCGACTACGACCCCGAGTTCCTGCTCGGGAGGGCGGGCAGGGCGCCTTTTGCGCGAAAAATCCTCACCGTCAGCCGGCAGTCCATGCTGCACGGAGACAGCTACCGCAACCAGGGGCAGAGCGTTGCCGTGCATGTGCGGGCTTTTGCCGCGCAGCATCAGGCCCGGGGGATATTCGGATACCTGGACCATCCTTTTTCCGAGCGCTATCAATACGGATGGAAGTCCGCGGAACAGCGGGCAACGGCGCACCGGCAGTTGCTCACCGCAATCAGGGAGCGCGGCGGCGTGATGTTTCTCAGTCAGGAACAGTGCTTCGCCTTTGTCGGAGCCTTGGCGACCGCGCAGCTTCACATGACCGACGCGGGGCGGGTGCGCGCAGTCTGCGCGCCACGGACGGAATTCGTCCTGCAATATCGCCTGGAAGGAGAAGAGAGGGACTTGCCGGGAGGTGTATAGAAAACGCGGAGCAGGGCGTTTGCGCTACTCATAGCGCAAGGCCGCGGCAACGTCCATGCGCCCGGCCTCTGCAGTAATGTGTAGATAGATAATTTGTATGCATTAGTTAGATAAATATAGGGAACGTATGCTCCAAACAGTGCCGGTCGGCATAAAACCCATCTGGTTGTCGATCAAGGTGCCAAGGATTGAATGTCGTCTTTGTGGATGTGTACGACAAATTGATCTTGGTATAGCTGAACCGAGACGGACTTATATGAAAGCTTTTGAGCGATATATCTTGAGCCTTTTGCAATGTATTACGCTTCAGGATATTGCTGCTCTACTCGGCGTAGGATATGATTGTATAAAAGATATCTATAAACGATATTTGATAAAAAAATACAGCAATCCAAAGATCTCATGACTACAATATATTGCAATTGATGAGATCAGTATAAAAAAAGCATAATTATCTAACATTTATAATGGATTTGCAAAGCGGTGCTGTAGTGTTTGTTGGAGAAGGCAAGGGATAAAAATTTCTTCAAACTTAGGATATTGGCCATTCATGAAGCCAAGTACGCTTTAACCGGATGAACCTCATTTTTGCGTGCACATCATACGCTCAGGCGGGTCACTTTCGCACGCCGCTCAACAGATTCGGCAGGCTGTGCAAACCTTCGTCAAATCAGCCTTGACATAACGCTTGCAAGTATATATTAAAAATATATACTCAAGGAGATATCATGCAGCGGGCCAAATTATTTAGAAACGGGCAATGCCAGGCGGTGCGGCTGTCTAAGGAGTTCCGCTTTGAAGGCGACAGTGTAGCCATCAAGCGTGTCGGACGGGCTGTTGTCCTGCTTCCCTATAATGAGCCGTGGGAAACGCTTTTCGAGGCTTGGGATAAATTTTCTCCCGACTTTATGGAAGAAAGAAACCAACTTTCCACAGAAGAACGTGAGGAGTTTTGATGAAAGTTCTTCTCGACACGAATATCTGCGTTTACATGATAAAAAACAACCCGCCCGCTGTCCGTGGGCGATTTGAGCGATTTGTATCCGGCGATATTGCCGTTTCCTCGTAACCGCTCACAGGGAACCCTATTGAAATTATTGAACTAAAATCGCAGTAGAAATAGGGATTCATCCGGTTAAAGCGTACTTGGCCTCATGAATGGCTAATATCCTAAGTTTGAAGAAATTTTTATGGTTCATCCGGCTTGAGCGTACTTTTTGACAAAAGTGGGGTCAT
>JAITEY010000230.1 GCA_031281815.1 Desulfovibrio sp.
AAAACCGCAACATGCTGGAGAAAAAATTCGACCTTATCATGCGCCAGGGGTACGGCACGGCGGACGTAGGCTGCATCGGCTACGAATGCTTCCACAAGACAGGCCTGCACATCGCCAACCGGGCGTATGTGGAAATCTGCCACCCGGACACGGGCATACCGTTGAAAGACGGCGAAGTGGGGGAAGTCGTGGTCACTGCCTTCAACAAGACCTACCCTCTGATCCGTCTGGCCACGGGGGACCTTTCCTACATAGACCGTGCGCCCTGCACCTGCGGACGCACCAGCCCCCGTCTGGGCAGCATCGTCGGGCGCGTGGACACCACGGCCCGCATCAAGGGAATGTTCGTCTACCCGCACCAGGTGGAACAGGTGCTGGCCCGCTTTGAGGAAATAAAACGCTGGCAGATAGAAGTCACCAACCCCGGCGGCATCGACGAGATGACCCTGCATATCGAATCGGGCGCTTTCAAGCGCGAGGACGAACTTATGCATCTCTTTCGGGAAAAGATCAAACTGCGGCCCGAGCTCAAAATTCTGGCCCCCGGCACCTTGCCGCCGCAGATCCGTCCCATAGAGGACAAACGAAGCTGGGATTGAAGACCGTGAGGAGCGACATGGTTATTGATATCATTGTGATGGGCGCGGCCGGAAGAATGGGAGCGACCGTGGCGCGGCTTGCGGCCGAGGCTCCGGACCTGCGTTTGGCGGGCGCCGTCGAGAGTCCGGCATGCCTGCACAAGCTGCAGGGCCTGGATTGCCCGACGGATACGGACGTGGAGGCGCTGCTGCGGCGGACGCCGGGGGCGACCGTGGCGGATTTTACGGCTCCGCCCGTTTCTCTGGCAGTTGCGCGCGCTGCGGTCGGGCATGCGGCGGTACATATTATCGGCACCACAGGCTTCAGCCCGGAGCAAAAGGCCGAACTGGGAGACTCGGCGCTCAGAACGCCGATTTTTTTGTCTCCCAACATGAGCGTCGGGGTGAATGTCCTGCTGAAGCTGCTGCCGGAACTGGCCCGCGCCTTGGGCGCCGACTATGATATGGAAATTCTGGAGATACATCATAACAAAAAAAAAGACGCCCCCAGCGGCACGGCATTGCGGCTGGCCGAATGCTTGGCCGAAGCGCGCGGGATGTCGCCGGACGCCGCGCAGCGGCATTGCCGGGACGGGCTGACCGGCGAGCGTCCGAAAGGGGAAATCGGCGTGCAGACCTTGCGCGGCGGCGATGTGGTCGGCGTGCATACCGTGTATTTCATGGGACCGGGCGAGCGTGTGGAAGTGACGCATCAGGCGCATTCCAGAGAAAATTTCGCCAACGGGGCGCTCTTTGCCGCGCGCCGCATGCAGGGGCGCAAGCCCGGCAAACTGTATACCATGCATGATTTGCTGTAGCCGGACCCGCACCGCGCCCGGCGCAGCGCGGGGCGCGGTGCGCCTTGCTCCGCTTCCGCAGAAAAAATTTCGGTAACGGTCTTGACTATACGCTTTCGCAAGTTATTTTTTCCGTGAAGCAAAAAAAGGAGGAATAATCATGAAAGCGATAGCCATTACACGACCCATCGGCCTTCCTCGGATAAACAGCGCTTTTGCAGCGCCGGGGGCGGCAGATCTTCCCGACTTCTCCCGTTTCACGGGTATTGACCGCCTGTTCGATGTTCTGCTCGACGGATTGTCCCTGCACAGCCCGGGCACGCGCACGGCCGCCGTGGGTGTCCCGCGTCCTGTTCTGGATATCCGCAGAGAAGAAAAACAGTATGTAGTCAATGTTGAGGTTCCCGGCGTTGATGAAAACGACATAAAAGTGGAGATCAACGACAACGAACTCACCATCAACGGTGAAAAACGGGATGAATACAAAAGTTCCGATGAAGGCGGCGATGCGCCCGGACTGTATACGGAACGCGTCTACGGAACGTTTACGAGGGTGCTGTCCCTGCCTGAGGATGTTGATGCAGAGAGGATAACGGCGGACCACAAGAACGGCGTTTTGACGATTACCCTGCCGCGCAAGGTGCAGGAAAAAACGGTACGTTCCATAGCCGTCAATAAGAAATAGACGACGTTGCAATTCCACACTACTACCGTGTAACGTGTAAATTTTCGCATCAACCCCAATGAGGGAGTCCGGGGGAAATCATTTCCCCCGGCGGGGTCCGGGGCAGCGCCCCGGCCGCCGGAGGCGTAATAACCGGTGTTACCCGGTACTACAGGCGGTGCCGATGAAAAGGAAACTTCAGCGGCGCCGCGATGTTTTCACAGCGCGGGCGCGCCGAAACAAAACGAAAGGGGGCCCGGCTCAGGGCAGGCCGGTCACAGGCTTGAGCGCCTGCTTGACGACTGCCACGGTCTGCTTGGCCGAGATCTGCTGTTTTTTGGATGTCGAGGAGGTTTGTTTGGCCGAGGTCTGCTGTTTTTTGGATGCCGAGGAGGTTTGTTTGTCCGGGGTCTGCTGTTTTTTTGAAGCCGCAACGCTCTGTTTGACGGTGGACTGCTGCTTTTTGGACGCCGAGGCGGCCGGTTCGGCCGGCGCCTGCCGGCTTTTTGTCGCCGGGGCGTGTTTGTCGGCGGCGTGACGGTGCGCGGCGGCGTTTTTGAGCGCAATGTGCCCCTGCGCCTTGGCTTGCTGCCGGGCAGGATGTTTTTTACTGTTTTTCGCGCTCTTGCCGGCAGGTGTTCCTGCGCCGGCGGCTGCTTCGCTTTTGACTTTTTCAAGATAGGCGGTGTACAGGGCCTTCTCGTTGCCGTCGCGGGGGATGCGGCGCGCCCCGGCGAAACGCCGGGCGAAATATTCATCATCCATGCCGCTTTCCGTAACCACCTTGCCGTTGCTCGGGCTGTGGATAAATTTTCCGTTGCCCGCGTATATGCCGGAATGCCAGCCCGTGCGGCTGCGGATACCCTTGAAGACGACGATGTCGCCGGGCTTGAGGTCTTCCTTGCGCTGCACCGGCATGCCGTAGCGAATCTGCTCGCGGGCGCTCCTAGGCAGGCGAATGCCTACCTGCTCGTAGGACCAGAGCACCAGCCCGGAGCAATCGAAGCCCGTCTGCGGGGATGTGCCCCCGAAACGATAGGGAGTGCCCAATCCCTTGCGGGCGGCGGCAACGACATCCTGTTCCGATGCGGAGGACGCCGACTTGGGAGTCGCGGACTCATCCGGCGCATTTTTGAACGCGCAGGCGGAGGTTACGGCAAGGGCTGCCGAAAGAAGAAAACAACAGACACTACGCAGACGGCGAGGGGCGCAGGCGGACACGAAACGGTGTGCCCGGCCGCTGTTCGTGATGTTCATGCGTGGATTCTTACGACAAAAGTACAAGCCGGGCAAGTTTTTTTTCGGCGTGCCGGCGGCAGAGCGGGAAATGCCGCTTGCTTCTGCGATAAAAGCACTTGTTATCGACGGGGAACCGTAGGCCGGGCCGCTTCGCGCTGCTGTTTGTCGGCCTCGCCGTGAAGGCGGAAAAGCGTTTTTTATCGACGGGGGAGCGCGGCCGCACGCGCTATTGTTTCACAGCTTCGTCGAGAATCGGAATGCTCCGTTCCGCCCTGCTCAGCCGCGCCGCGCCGTCTTTCAGATTGTCCGCGCTCTCCTTGCCCATGCACAATTCCCCCTGCAGCACGGCGCCTTCTTCCATAATCAGGGCCGGCGTGGTCAGAGTCCCCGTGACGCGCGCCTCCTGATGCAGAATGGTGCGCCTGGACACGACGGCTTCGCCGGTGAGCATGCCGTGCACGACGAGCTCCATAACGGCGACCGTGCCCTCCAGCCGCGCTTCCTTGCCGAGAATAAGCTTGCCGTCCGAACTGATGTCGCCGATAAAACGACAATCTATGCGCACGGTCCCCTTGAACGTGAGCCGTCCCTGATACTCGGTTCCCGAGCCTAAAAATGCCGTGAAATCGTCTTTGACCATGGAAAAACACCTCGATTGCACTGTGATGCGGCCCGCGCGCCGCGCTGCAGCAATTACCGCTTGCAACAATTCGCTTAACGGCGGGCAAAGCCCGCCTCCTCCTGTTTCGCTGCGAGGATTTGCTCTGCACATCCCTGCTGCGCAGTTCACCCGTTTCATTCGCAAACCGCTCTAATACCGTATACTATATACATTTTCGTCTCAGCCCCTATTGAGGGGTGCAGGGGGAATCATTCCCCCTGCCGGGTCCAGGGCGGAGCCCTGGGCCGCCGGAGGCATAAAAAAAGTGTTACACGGCACTAATTCACTTTGAACATGAAACGACGCATGGAAATATTCAGCACGATGCCCAGCAGGATAAAATTGACTATGGTCGCCGTGCCCCCGTAACTCAGAAAGGGCAGGGGTACGCCCACCACCGGCATGAGTCCCGCGACCATGCCCATGTTGATCAGTATCTGCCAGAAAAAATAGAAAAAAATGCCGGCGCAGAGCATGCTGCCGAACTGGTCTTTCGCGTTCCTGGCGGTAGTAATGATACACAACAGGAAACAACAAAACAAGGCTAAAAGCGCGATGCAGCCCAGAAAACCCCATTCCTCGCCGAAGACCGCCACGGCGAAATCGGTATGTTTTTCGGGCAGAAAGCGCAGCATGCTCTGGGTGCCGCCCTGGAAACCCTTGCCCCACAACTCGCCCGACCCGATGGCAATCTGCGATTGCGTGATGTGGTAGCCGGCGCCCTGCAAATCTTTGGACGGTTCCAGAAAGGTCAGGATACGCTCCTTCTGGTAATCCTTCAGACCGAGCCAGCCGAGGGGCAGCAGCAGCGGAAAGGCGACGCAGCAGGTGCGGAAGACGTATTTTTTCACGCCGTGAAAGAGTATCATGCCGCCGCACAGAAAGATGAGCAGCAGGGTGGTGCCGAGGTCCGGCTGCGCAAAAATAAGCGCGCAGGGCAGGGCGGCCGCGCCCAGTATGAAAAACAGCGAGCGCCAGCCCAAGCTGTCCTTGAAACGGGAAAGCAGATTGGCGCACAGCAGGATGCCCGCGATTTTTGCCGTTTCCCCCGGCTGCAGGCTGAAAAAGCCGAGATCCAGCCAGCGTTTCGCGCCGTAAACCGTCTTGCCGACAAGCGGCACAAGAGCCAGCAAAACAAGGCTCAGCAGGAAAAACGGCACGGAAAGGGTGCGCAGATGCCTGTAGTCGAAGATGATGAAGACGGTCATGCAACCCAGGCCCGCCGCTCCCCAGATCAGTTGTTTCTGATAAAAGGGCGCGATGCTGATGCCGTCCTCAAAGCGGACCCCGCCCGCTGAATAGAGATTGGCTACGCCGATGAAAAAAAGCAGGGCCGTAATGGCCAACAAGGTCCAGTTGGCATGGGTGATGAGACGTCTGTCCATTGCCGCCACAGCGATTACACCGTCCTTGCGGGGAGAAGCCGCCGGGGTCGGGGCAAAAGAGCGGGGCGGCCGACGCCCGGCAGAGACCGCCCGGCAAGCGTGAAACAGCGTCCGTCCGTTGTCGGCATGTCAGTCTCCCTGATCTTCTCGTTCCCGGCTTTCGCCGTTCCGCGCCGTTCCCTGCGCGGCCCTGCCGGCAACGGGTCCGAAAAGCGCGTCGTAGACTTTGACGGCAACGGGTCCGGCGGTGGAACTGCCGCCGCCGCCGTGCTCGACCATGACGACCACCGTGTAGGTTTTGCCGTCCTTCATGCCCCAGGAGGTCATCCAGGCGTGATCCCGGTGGCGGTAGGCCATTTCGCCGCTGCTCAGGCGGCGTTCGCCGATGCGCACCACCTGGGCCGT
>JAITEY010000249.1 GCA_031281815.1 Desulfovibrio sp.
TTTTTGTTCCGGATGCGGCTACAGGCTCCGCACGGACGCGTTGTATCCCGGATGCGGCTTCGGGTTCCGCACGGAGGCTTTTTGTCCCCGATGCGGCGCCGGACCCTGCGGAAACCGGCCGCACAGACAACGCGCCGGGCCGCATACCGGCCCGTTCCTTTGATGCGGCAACAGCCAACCCGCCGTACCGGCAACGCGGCAGGGGACGGTTGCCCGCAAGCGCGGCGCGCCGCACGGCGCTCTTTGAAGAACCCGGTACCCTGGATATATTCTGCGCGGCGGCGGCCGAAGCCCTGAAGGACACGGGACGCCTGGTCATGGTGTATCCGGCCGCGCGTCTGTCCGACGTGACGGCGGCCTTGGAACACGCCGCCCTGCATCTTGTGCGCACGCTGCCGCTCTGCCCGCGCGCGGGCCGTGAGGCCGCGCTGCTGCTTTTGGAAGCCGCTCCGGCAGACGCCGCGCCCCTTGCGCCCCCGCGTGTCGAAGCGCCTTTGGTCCTGCACGGCGCGGACGGCCGCTTCACACCGGCCGCTTTGCAATTTTGCCCTTTTCTGGCCTGCAATGCCTGATATCAGGTACGGCATCACCCGGAAAGTCCAGAGTTATATAATAATACCATATAATTACCTATTGAAAGCCGGAATCCGGCCTTGCAATCTCCTGCGCCTGCCGTATACTGCGCCCTCCTGATGCGCTGTTTCCCCGATACCTTCTTATCATCCCGCGCGACAGAGGATGCCGCATGTCCGACACCACCGCAAACGCCGCAAGCGCCGGCAAAGCCGACACAGGCGGAGAACGCGCGATTCACATTGAAGGCGCCCGCCAGCACAATCTCAAAAATCTCACGCTGGACATACCCCGCGACAAACTCGTCGTCATCTGCGGTCCGTCCGGGTCGGGCAAGTCCACCCTGGCCTTTGACCTGATTTACGCCGAAGGCCAACGCCGCTATGTGGAATCCCTGTCGGCCTATGCCAGACAGTTCCTGCCCCAGATGGACAAGCCGGACGTCGATAAAATCGAGGGGCTTTCCCCGGCAATCTCCATGGAGCAGCAGGCTTCCACGCGCAACCCCCGTTCCACGGTGGGGACGGTAACCGAAATATACGACTTCCTGCGCGTCTTTTTTGCCCGACTGGGTACAATGTACTGTCCGAGTTGCGGCAGACGCATAGCCGCGCAAAGCATTGACGAAATCATAGGGGACATTCTCACGCTGGATGAGGGTACGCGCTTTCTCGTCCTCGCGCCGCTGACCCGGATGCAGAAGGGGACGCAGCAGGACCGCTTCAAAAAGCTGCGCGCTCGGGGCTTCGCCAGGGTACGCATCAACGGCGTCGTTTACGCGCTCGACGATGTGCCGGCCCTGGACAAAAACAAAAAATACGACATTGACCTGGTTGTCGACCGTCTGGTTATGCGCGAAGGCATACGGGGCCGTCTGGCCGAGTCCGCGGAGCTTGCCCTGAGCTGCGGCGACGGCGACATGAGCATCCTGCTGCCCGGTGGCGAAGACGGGAGCGACACGGTGACGTTGTATTCCACGTCGTCCGTCTGTCCCGAATGCCGTATGAGTCTGCCCAAGCCCACGCCGCAGCTTTTTTCTTTCAACGGTCCGCAGGGGGCCTGCCCGCGCTGCCTGGGGCTGGGCACGGTGGAGTACTTCGACCCTGCCCTGATTGCTCCGAACCGGGGTCTTTCCATCGACGGCGGCGCCCTGCTGCCCTTGCGCTCCTCCCGCGCAGCGGGGCGGCAAAAAGCCGAACTGCAGGCCTTTGCCGCCCGTTTTCATACTACGACCTCGACGCCGCTTTCCGAATACAGCCCGGATGCGCTGTCGGCGCTGTTTTTCGGCGAAGCGGAACCCGGCAGAAGCGCCGAAGACGCGGGGAGTTCGCTGCGCCGCAACTGGCTGGGCGGCTCCGTGCGCATACGCGGCAAAGACAAGGGCGGGGAACGCCCCGGTCTCTGGCCCGGCGTGATATCCATGCTGGAAAAGGGCATGCAGTACGGCGATGCGTGGCGCGACGAGTTGTCGCGCTACCGCCGCACAACGGACTGCCCGGAATGCGGCGGGGCGCGGCTCAACGATGCGGCGTGCGCGGTGCGGGTGGACGATCTGTCCATTGTGGACTTTTGCCGGCTCTCCATCGCCCGCGCTCTGGACTGGATGGCCTCGCGCGCGTTCGGGGGGCGGCAGGCGCCCGTCGCCGAGCCTTTATTGAAGGAATTGCAGCACAGGCTGCTCTTTCTGGTGCGCGTCGGACTGGACTACCTTGCCCTGGGGCGGGCCATATCCACCCTTTCCGGAGGCGAGGCCCAGCGCATCAGGCTGGCCTCGCAGCTCGGTTCCGGGCTTGTGGGCGTCACCTATGTGCTGGACGAACCGTCCATCGGGCTTCATCCGCGGGACAACGCCCGCCTGCTGCGCACCCTGCGGGACCTGCAGCGGCGCGGCAACACGGTGCTGGTCGTCGAGCACGATGAGGCAACCATACGGGAAGCGGATACGGTTCTGGAACTGGGGCCGGGATCGGGGGAACAGGGCGGCGAACTGGTGTTCCGGGGCAGCGTGCCGCAGTTGCTGCGGGATACGCGTTCTTTGACGGCCAAGTACCTGCGCGGGGATCTTGCCGCGCCCCGGCCGCAGCAACGCCGCAAGCCCAAGTCCGAGTTGGTCCTCAGGCAGATTCGGACCAACAACCTGCTCAACGTGGACTGCCGCATTCCCCTGGGCGTGTTTACCTGCGTCACCGGCGTGTCCGGCTCGGGCAAAAGTTCGCTGGTCGTGGACACGCTGTACAAGCATCTGGCTCTGGCCCGCGGCATCAAGGTGGAAAATCCCGGCACAATAGGCGGTATGGAGGGCACAGACGCGATCGAGCGCATCATCGCCATCGACCAGAGTCCCATAGGACGCACGCCGCGCTCCAATCCCGCGACCTACACCAAGGTTTTCGATGAAATACGCACCATTTTCGCAAGCAGTCCGGACGCCAAAAAACACGGCTACAACCCCGGACGTTTTTCCTTCAACGTCAAGGGCGGACGTTGCGAAGCATGCGGCGGGGACGGGCAGATACGCATTGAAATGCACTTTCTCCCCGACGTGTTTGTGCAGTGCGATGTCTGCGGCGGCAAACGCTACAATCACGAAACACTGGAAGTCCGCTACAAGGATCTGAACATCGCGGAAGTGCTGGACCTGACCGTACAACAGGCGCGCGCGTTTTTCGGCAATTACCCGATTCTGGAGCGGCGACTGTCCCTGCTGGAGGAAGTCGGCCTGGATTACCTGCGCCTGGGACAGCCTGCCCCTACCTTGTCCGGCGGCGAAGCCCAACGCGTCAAAATTTCCAGGGAACTCGGCAAACGCAGCCTGCCCGGAACCATGTACATTCTGGATGAGCCGACAACCGGGCTGCACATGCACGAAGTAGGCAAACTCATCTGCGTTCTGCACGGTCTGGTGGAACGCGGGGCGACGGTTGTGGTGATCGAGCACAATGCCGACATGATTGCCGGGGCGGATTACGTCATCGACCTGGGGCCGGGCGGCGGGGAAAACGGCGGACGAATCATCGCCTCCGGCACGCCGGAAGAGCTGATGTCCGATCCGAATTCCGTCACAGGCGCATTTTTGGGCAAGAAGCAACGTGGATGCGCCGAGGGGATTGTTTCCTCCGATACAGAAAAATTTTCTTGACATTACACATAATTGAATATATTCTCTCAGTCATGTGCGCAATTAGCTCAGTTGGATAGAGCGTCGGCCTCCGAAGCCGAAGGTCGCAGGTTCAATTCCTGCATTGCGCGCCAACCATATATCCGCCGAAGTCCGCATAAGTACGTAAGAACTTGTGCGGACATGCTTTTTAGTGTTCGGTAATTCCGTCGGAGTTCGCAAAAAATCGCTTGCATCCGAGCTTTTTGTGAGTAAGAAAGGAGTAGCATTTGAACCGTAAACGGAGTTACTCACATGTTGTCGGACAAAGCTGTAGCGCAGGCGAAACCCAAAAAAATTCTCTACCGCATAGCTGACCAGAACGGATCGGGGCTTTGCTTGGAAATTCCTCCGACCGGGGGTAAGAGGTGGCGGTTTCGATATCGTCATCAAGGCAAGGCAAAAATGATCAGCCTCGGGACATATCCCCTGGTGTCGCTGAAGGAGGCAAGGGACAAAGCATGGGAAGCGAAAAAGGAGGTCAGCCAAGGCGTTGACCCGAGCGTAAAGCGCAGGCTC
>JAITEY010000256.1 GCA_031281815.1 Desulfovibrio sp.
CTTCCCCTGCTGCTGACTCCGGCCCACTGCCTGCACCTCATGCAGCCTGTCGGCGCAGTGTCGCGCGGCTTTCTCGCCGCGTTTCCGAACGGCGTCTTTACGGCCGCTCTGGTCCTGGCGGCGGGAACGGCTTTCTGCCTGTGGCGCTTCCGATGCCTGTTGCGGGCGAAGCCGGAACTATGGGAATTGTCGCAAGGTAAAGCGGCGTCCATGCCGGCGCCGAGCTTGCCGACGGCGGTTGATCCGGGCCGTCTTGCCGCCTTTGGGAAAAACTACAGCCTCAGCAGGCAGGAATTTTCCGTCATGGCGATGCTGGCCCAAGGCCGCTCCACAGCGGACATCTCCAGGGCCATGAATGTGACGGAAAAGACTGTCCGCAATTATGTATCCCGCATGCTGCAAAAAACCGAAGTCCCCAACCGCGTCGCGCTCATAGCTCTTTTTGCCGCCCAAAGTCCGGCTCCCGCAGGAGCGGCGAAACAAGACGAATCCAGTTCCCGCTGAATCCCGCCGCCGGCGTATCCCCCCATTTCAAACCTTCCCGCTCTTGATGCACTTCCTTGAGGGCATCATGCCTCATATTTTTTCAAGAAATAGATTCAGCTATTCAAACATGATACACTTGGCGCCCACAAACGCCCACAAGCCACGCGCTTGATCTTTTTCGTCATCTATCATTTATAGTTATTGATTCGTGAAAATTTCACGGCAACGCTCTGTTTTACCAAAGTTGCATAGCGCGCCTGACGCATGTCGCACCGCCGGCATACCAAGCCGAAGGAGAATAGTCCCATGCCGCAACGTCTCTCTCTGTTGCTGATTTTGCTGTGCTGTCTGTCGGTTTTCGGCTGTGACGGACAGGCGAAGAACTCCGCCGCGCAAAAAGCCCTGAAAGTGCGCCTGGCCGAGGCCGTTGCCGTTTCCGTTGAGGAAACGGCGTCTTTCAACGCCACGCTGGCCGCCAAGGAAACCGTTGAGGTGCGGGCCAAGGTACAGGGCTATCTGACGGAACGCCTCTTCACCGAAGGCACTTTGGCGGTCAAGGGAACCGTGCTGTACAAACTGGACGACCGCGACCTGAAGACCGCCTGCGAGACGGCAAAAGCCGACACGAGCAAGGCGGAATCCGTCTGGAAAAACGCCGCTGCCGTCAGGGATCGCTATATTCCCCTCGCCGCCAAGGGAGCAATCGGCGTTCAGGACCGCGATACCGCCGTTGCCCGTGCGGAGGAGGCCCTGGCAGCCCTCAACGCCGCAAAAGCGCAGGAAGAAAAAGCGTCCGTCAACCTCGGGTACGCCACCATCACAGCGCCCGTCACCGGCTATGTCAACCGCTCCGCTGTTGAGCCCGGCGCACTGGTGCAGGAATCCAACACGCTTTTGACCACCATGTACCGCACAGACCTCATCCGGGCCGAATTTTCCATCACCGACAGGGAATTCATCCGTTTTTCCACGCTGATCCGTGAGCGGGGCGGCGACCCCAAAAAACTGGTTTTCCGCCTGGCTTTGGGAGACGAGCGCGTTCCTTACGAATATGAAGGCGTTCTTGAGATGGCCGACCCGGTGGTGGACAGCAAGACCAACACTATGGGCGTGCGGGTGGACTTCCCCAATCCCGACAATACGCTCCGGCCGGGGCTGTACGTCGTTGTCACCGGCATACTGGGCACGCGGGAGGTGGTGACCGTCCCCGAGGCGGCCGTGCTGGACAGGGGCGGAGGCAAGGCCGTGTTCACAGTGGACGACAAGAGCACGCTGGTTGCCGTGCCGGTGGAAACCGGCGGCCCGCGCGGAAAGGACCGCATCATCCTCAAAGGGTTGGCCGCCGGGCAGAGCGTCGTGGTTGAGGGACTGGTCGCGGCGCAGCCGGGCATGAAGGTGGAAGCGGTTCCCCCGGCTCCGACGGCGAATTAACGAGGACGAGCCATGTTCAAATTTTTCATAGATCGACCCATTTTGTCCGCATGCCTTTCGGCCGTCATCGTGGTTCTGGGGCTTCTCAACATGAAAAGCCTGCCGCTGGCGAGCTATCCCAGGGTTTCTCCTCCCACGGTTTCCATTACCGCTTACTATCCCGGCGCGGACGCGGCGACCGTTTCGGAGTCCGTGGCCGCGGTGCTGGAGCGCGGGATCAACGGAGCGGAGGGAATGCTGTATATTTCCTCAAAATGCTTCAACAACGGCTATCTGAACATGGCCGTCACCTTTGATGTGGACCGCGACGACGACATGGCTCTGGTGGACGTGCAGAACAGGGCCGCGGAGGCGCAGCCGCAGCTTCCGCAGGAGGTTGTGCGCCAAGGTTTGACCATACGCCGGCAGTCGCCGGACATGCTCATGCTCATCAGCCTTTTCTCACCCGACGGACGCGTCGGCGATCTGGATTTGGCAAACTACGCCTCCCGTTTTCTGAAAGACGAGTTGGCCCGCATCAACGGCGTGGGCGACGTGCAACTGGTGGGAGCCGGCGATTACGGCATGCGCCTGTGGCTGGACCCGGAACGCCTGAGCCATTACGGGCTGACGGTGGGCGATGTGCGCAACGCCGTCAACGAGCAGAACAGCATTGCCCCCGCCGGGGCTTTCGGCGCGGCGCCGTCGGACGCCGCATACGTGCGCACCGGCATCATCAGGGGGAGGCTGACCACGCCGGAAGAATTCGGCAGGCTGGTTGTGCGCGTCAACGACGACGGCGGCGTGATCCGCCTTCTGGATATTACGCCGGATACACGGAGAACGGATGCAGGCGGCCGGGCCGTGACCCGCCCCGGCATAGAACTGGGGGCGGAAACCTACGACAATTTCAGCCGTCTTGACGGCAAACAGGCCGCATCTCTCATCGTCTACCAGCTTCCCACCGGCAACGCCGTGGAAATATCCCAAAAAGTCAGGGAAACCATGGCCGGATTCAAGGAGCGGATGATCAAAACCGGCATGGACATCGACTACAACATCGGCCTGGATACGGCCGAGTTCGTCACGGTTTCCCTGAAAGAGCTGGTGATCACGCTGTTCGAGGCTCTGATCCTGGTGCTTCTTGTGGTGTACCTGTTTCTCGGTTCCCTGCGCTCAAGCCTGGTGCCTCTGGTGGCCGTGCCGGTTTCCCTCATCGGCGTCTTCGCCTTTTTCCCCGCGTTGGGCCTCAACATCAACAGCCTGACCCTCTTTGCCCTGGTTTTGGCTGTGGGCATTGTCGTCGACGACGCCATCGTGGTGGTTGAAGCGGTGGAGGTGCGCCTGGAGGAAGGTCTGCCGCCGCGGGAAGCCGCTGTGCAGGCCATGAGAGATGTGGGCTTTTCCATTATAGGCATCACCTTTGCGCTGATATCGGTGTTTCTGCCCATGACCCTGCTGGGCGGGCTCACCGGCAGGCTGTACGCGCAGTTCGCCCTGACCCTTTCCCTGGCCGTGGCCGTTTCCGCCTTCAATTCCCTTACCCTCAGTCCGGCTCTCTGCGCCTTGTTGTTGAAACCCAAAGGGCACGAAGCGCGGCAGCTTTTCCTGCCGGTGCGGCTGTTCAACAGCGCGTACCGGGCATTTTTCGCGCGCTATTCCTCGCTTCTCACTCTGTTCACACGGCGCGGGGCCGTCACGGCGGTCATCCTCCTCGCCGTCTATCTGGGGGTCGGCGGCGGAATGAAGATTCTGCCCACTTCGCTTGTGCCGGGTGAGGATCAGAAAGTCTTTCTCATGACCGTGCAGATGCCCAACGGAACTTCCCAAGCCCGCACCGCCGAAACCGCCGACGCGCTTTGCGCGGCGGTAAAAGGCGGCATCCCGGAAATCGAAACCATAGCCGTCATCGGCGGCCAAAATCTGGCCACAGGCGCGCAAAGCTCCGCCGTAGCCTCTCTGGTGGTTCAGTTGAAACACTGGGAGGAACGCAAAGGCCGGGGGCAGGATGCCCTGAGCCTTATCGCCGAAGCTCAGGCCATTGCCTCGGAGCGGTTTTTGGAACCGCTGATCATCGCCTTCAATGTACCGACCATCAGCGGCCTGGGCATGGGTCTGGGGTTGACCTTTGAAGTGGAAAACAGGGGCGACGACCAGAGCGCGGGTGCGACGGCCGAACCGGCGGCGAAGCTGTGGACGGCCTTTGCCCATACCCCGGAACTGGCCTCGCCTTACACCGCCTTCAGTATGCAGGGGAAATTCGTCAACCTGGACGTTGACCGCGAAAAGGCCAAGCGGCAGGGCGTGAACCTGTCGGAGGTCTACGACGCCGTGGGAACCCTGGTAGGAGGCTCCTACATCAACGATTTTCAGGAATTCGGCCGCACCTACAAGGTCAAGATGCAGGCCCGCGACGAATACCGCGCAACAGCCGACACCCTGCGTTTCTTCCGCGTCCGCGCGGGCGACGGGAACCCGGCCCCGATTTCAAGTTTTGTGACCCCCAGGGACATGAGCGGGCCGGAATACCTGACCCGCTACAATCTGTATCCTTCGGTGGAATTTATGGCCGCCCCCGCTCCGGGGCGCAGTTCCGGCGAGGCTATGGCCGCCATGGAAAAGGCCGCGGAACGGGTTCTGTCGTCCGGGTTCGGTTTCGAGTGGACGGGGCAGTCGTATCAGGAGCGCTTGGCCGCCGGGAAGACCGGCATGGTGCTTCTGCCGGCCTTTGTCTGCTGTTTCCTTGTTCTGGCCGGTCTGTACGAGAGCCTCACCTCGCCCTTCATCGTCATGCTCTCCGTGGCCGTCGCCGTGTGCGGGGCCGTGCTGGGACAGCTTGCCAGGGGCCTGAGCATGGATGTGTTCATGCAGGTCGGGCTGGTCATGCTCATCGGGCTGGCCGCCAAAAACGCCATCCTCATCGTACAGTACGCTCAGCAACGCCGGAAAGAGGGACTCTCGCCCGCCGAAGCAGCCGAGGCCGCCGGCAGGCAGCGCATCCGGCCCATACTCATGACGTCCTTCGCCTTTATCCTCGGCGTGCTGCCTCTGGTCATCGCGAGCGGGGCCGGGGCCAACGCCCGCCACTCTCTGGGGACGGGCGTATTTTGCGGCATGTTCGCGGCGACGGCCGTCGGCGTTTTCCTCATTCCGGGGATGTACGCCCTGGTGCAGAGCCTGCGGGAAAGGAGCGGCGCGTCAGGGCAAGGATAAAAAATATCCGTCCTTCCAGGTTTCACGTTCAGATGTGCCTGTTTTGTATCCGCGCGGAAGCGCGTGGCAAAATTTCTCATAGCCAGGAGTGGCCATATGAAATTTTACCGATCCAGGTCTTTCCAGACAGTCCGCCTTTGCGCCGTCCTTGTGATTCTGTCCTTTTCACCCTGTCATCCGGCCTTTTCGGCAGCGCCGCAAACAAACCCGGAAATTGCGGTCAAGCCGCATACGGAAGGGCAAAAAATTTCCCCTGAAGCACTGTTCGCGCTCATGCTGATGAACGCGGAAAAAGGGCAGAGCCAGGCCATGCTCAACCTCGGGCGTTTGTATGAGGAGGGGGTCGGCGTGCCGCGCAACTTCACCAAGGCCTTGGAATGGTACCAGACGGCGGCTGACGCCGGAGAGAAGGAAGCCCACATGCGCCTGGGTCTGTGCTACGAAATCGGCATGGGCGCGGCGGCGGACATAGGCCGGGCGATCAAAAATTTTGAAAAAGCCGCCGAATTGGGGTTTGCCCCGGCCCGGCACAAGCTGGCTGGCCTGTACCTGCAAGGGCGCGGCCTGCCCAAGGACGAGAACAAGGGCTTTGCCTTGCTCACCCAGGCGGCCGACGCCGGGGAAGCGGCCGCGCTTTTTGACCTGGGCGTGATCCTGCGCGACGGTCTGTTCGGGCGCAAGGCCGAGCCGGAAAAGTCCCGTGCGCGTTTTCTCAAAGCCGCCGAAGCCGGCCACGCCGGGGCGGTTCTCGCCTATGCGGCCATGTGCCGGGAGGGCGCAGGCGGCAAGGCGGACCCGGAAGGGGCGCTCGCCTGGCTCCTGGCGCTCCGGAACGCCGGGGCGCAGGGTTCGGGGCTGGATGAGGCGATAACGGAACTTAGGGGCAAGCTCACGCCGCAACAGGCTGCCAACGCCGAAAAGGGCGCTGGCCGACGCCTCGCCGCCTGGAACAAGATGAGGGGGATACAATGAAAACCGCACCCAAACACGCTCTTCGCGTTCTTTTCACCGTGTGTTTTGCGGGCTTTTTTTCGCTGTCGGTCGCGGCCTCGCCCTGTTTCGCGGATGACTCCGCCGGCGGCCCCGGCTTTTACTGGAGTAAAGGCTCCGGAAGCGCTCATCTTTGGGCATACGGTCAGAGCGGCTGGTGGTATATGGGTGACGATAACGACGTAAGCTATGATCCTCCGCAACCCATTCACCATTATGACTGGAATCCGGCGTTCTATCCGAACGCTGGCAAAGACTATAAGTATTTCATCTACTTCACGGCAATAAACCAGGACGTGCAGCCAAAAGTTTTCAGCATAACCATGAACAGCCCCGTAACTCCTTTGGTGATGACGATAGATAACAGAAAACGCGTATATAATACCGGCCATGACTGGACCTTCACCGGCTCCGGCAATGCCGCTGTTACCATGCATGATTTCCAGATCCTGGGCGGCAAGATTGATTCCAGCTTTGACACGACATTTTCGAATATAGACCTGAGCACCATCAATCTCGACATTAGCGACTACAATACTCTCCGGATACTGGGCGGCAGCTTGGAGGCATCGAGAGTGGTTCTTGATGCGGGCGTCCTGGAATTTCGGGGCAGCAAGCTGACGACCGGATCCATAACCGGGAAAAGAGACTCCAGTTTAAAAATTACCGCTCAGGGAAATTCCACGACCCTCATGCTGGGACCAATCTTCACCACCAATGTGATCTTTTCCGACACTTACGGCGCTTCCCCCGGCTACGACTACAGTATCACCTTCTCCAAAAATAGCATGTTTGGCCCCATTGAGAACTCTCCCATCATGATCGGCGATGCCTACTCTTCGTCCTGGGTCGAGTTTGCCGGCGCCGGCATGGTGGTCGGCATGACCAACCTGAACATAGCCCCAAATTCCCGGCTCACCATCGCAGGAGACAAAATCTTTAATTCCGGCTCGACTGTTACCCTTGCCGGATCGGGTACTCTGCGGCTTACCGGAGACCTCCTGAACAAGAACATCACAAGCTCCGCCTTTACCGGAACCTACGACCTGAACGGCCATAAGCTGTGGCTGGACGCCGTAGCGCTCGGCAGGCCAAGGCTTGTCCAAGGGGGCGGTGAACTGAACATCGGCCTTTAGGACGCGCTCTCCCTGGGCGGCAGCGGCGGCTTTTTCCAGGCCGGGACATCCGAGAATCTCATGGTATCGCTCAATGCGGTCGCAAGCGGCAAGCTGACCATCGCTG
>JAITEY010000076.1 GCA_031281815.1 Desulfovibrio sp.
CACAAGCGCCGTGTCCGACCGCATCGCCGCGGAAATGAAAAAGCTGGGTTTCAAATTCATGGGCAGCACCATAGTCTACGCCCATATGCAGGCAACGGGCATGGTCAACGACCATCTGATCTCGTGCTTTCGTTATACGCAGGTGAACGCCCTCGGCGCATGACCGTTCCGCCGATGCTCCGAAGGTGCCCCGGCGTCGGCGCGATTCCGGCGTATCATTGCGCTGCCCGTCTACAGATGGATTCCGACGTATCGTTGCGCTGCCCGTCCACAGACAGCGGGCATTCCCAAGACGCTCCCGCGTTCGGTGAGCGGACGCTCCAGCACCGCACCGTCCGCCCGCCGGCTGTCGGACTGTCCTCCGGCGTGCGCTCGCCCTGACGCCCGCCGCGCCTTCAGCCGGCAATCATGCGCAGGGTTTCCTCAAATTCCGGCTTCAATTCCTCGGCCCGATCCGGGTCTATGCCGCACAGTCCGAAAACCGAGGCGAACAACAGGTCCGGCGTCAGGGCAATCGTGTGCGCGCCGTTGCTGATGCGATACATGTCGCCGTCTCTGGACACAACGTAAAACCTGCGCGATTTTTCCACCCCCGAGGTGTTGACGATGGAATATACCTGCTCATCCTTGTCCGTTATGAAAAGGCGCAAACGGGTCAACGTGCCCGTATCTTCGGCGTAAAAGGAGCTTTCCGAATACAGTTTTCCGGAAAATTGCAGTTCGGCGCCGTTGTCGTTGTACAGAACGACTTTCTCCATGTGCGTCCCTATAGCTGCCTTGTTCATGCCTGCTTACTCCCGCCGGGGTGCAACACCCCGGAATTGACAGTTCGAGCCGTCCGCTCTCTTTTTCCCCGTCCGGCGGTTCATGTTCCGCCTGTACCCGGCAACAGGGGAAACTGAAACTGCCGCTTTTTTTCAGCGGCCTTGACGACTTCCCGCTCCCGGCGAACCTCAACTTCCCGCGCTTCCTCGTCCGCCGGCTCATCGGCGGCAAACAACTCTCCGCCGCCGCGCGCGCTCCAAAAAGCGGCCAATTCTCTTCTGGAAATACGAAAATCACGCACCCCGAGCTTCGCGGCTTTCAACTCTCCGTCCCGTATGGCGCGACGTATGGTTTCCCGGTGACAGCTCAAGAGTTCGGCAGCCTCGGCCAAGGTAAACGTAGTCTTTATCGGAGGCGTGCTCATGCGTGAAACACCATTGTATTCCGATTGTTCTCCCTTTTTCAGGCTCATACTCACACCAGACGGTCCTTGTCAACTATATCCACCGCACTATCTTGAAAAAACGTCGATATTTTTTTTCATACGGTTCAGGTCGTCAATATCTGCCGACAGCCGTGCAAGGCTGTTTTCTCCGGCAAAACATTATTGCTGCCTTGAGACATCTTCAATGCCTGTCGGCTGCCGTATAAAGTCGTCTTCTCAGGCTGAACACCGCCGATGCGTTGCAACGCACAATGCCGGCCGGGCGAAAGCGCTTTACATATTCGGCTGCGGCGCTTACGTTGGAGGTGATGAAGAAAAACTTTTTCAGTTGTCCGGCGTACCTGTTTCTGCCGCTTGCCCTTGCCGCGCTGCCCTGCGCGGCAGTGTTTCTGTATTTCGGCCCCGGCGCGGCTGCCGGGGTTTCTGTGGGTGCATTGAACGCGGCGATGCTGTTGCTTACAGTTGCTTCGGCCGGCCTTGCGGCGGGTTTTGCGGCGGTCCGCTGCGTGCGTCCGGCGTTGCGCCGCGCCCTTGCGGCGGCAGAAGCCCATGCCCGAGGCGACTTCACGGCCGAGGCGCGGCCGGACGGTCTTGTGCGCGAGGGCGCGGAACTGGTCGCGGCGATCAATGCCGTGGGCGAAACCGCGCGGAAACAGGCGGCGGAACAGGCGGGCGCGCGACGGGTGGACGTCGCGGCGGGCAAGGCCCTGGACAGTCTGCTGGCCGGGCTGAGCCACGATGTCCGGCATCCGCTGAACAGGGTTGTCGGCGCGTCGTATCTGGCCTTGCGCTGCCGGCTTGACCCCGGCCTGCGCGGCTGCTTTGAGAATATCTACGCGGCGGCCGTCCGCCTGCAGAAAATCACCGGGGCCGTCCTGGAATTGTCCAGACTCAACGCCGGCAAGCTCTGCGCGCCCAGAAAGCCTGTTTCCCAAGCCGAAATCACAGCGGAAATCAGACGACACCTGAGTGGGCCGGACGCCCCCGCCCGCGCGCGCGAAGACGCTTCCGGACCTTGCCCTGAACAGCCGGGAGCCGGCGACGGCTGCGACTCCCCGGCTGAGGTTGAGGACGTTCCGCTGCGACGCGCTTTGGTCGTCGGTTGGGACGGCCGGCGTACGCCGGCCGCGTCTCCGGGTATGTCCAACGGCGTGTCCGAGGTGAATTCGGAGCACCCTGCGGAGGACGGTGCGGGGCATGGTCTGTCGGAACTGTTTCCGGCAACCGCGGCCCTTCTGGAAGAAGCCGGGTTTTCCGCGGCCGGCGTCGAGGATGTCGGGGCGGCGGGCGTGGTGCTGGAGCAGGCCTCTGCCGTGGGCGAGCCTTTCGACCTGCTGCTTCTGGACCGGCATGTGCCGGATGCCGCGGACATGGAGACGCTCCGGGACATCGGCAACAATCCGTCTGTACGGCCCAGGCCGCTCATCCTCATGCTTTCGGCATACGGCGGCAGCAACATACGCAGGCAGGCCGAGGAGGCGGGAGCGGACGCTTTCCTGCACAAGCCGATACGGGCGTCCGTGTTGCGCGCGGCTGTGCAGACCCTGACGGCGGCGACGGGGACGGCGGCAGCGGAATGAAGCTTTCCATGCGTCCTTTGCTCTGTTGTCTGGCGTTTATCGTCATGCTGCCTTCCGCAGGCCTGACCGCCTACGGCATATTCAGCGACCGGGAAACGGCGGCGGCCGCGGCGCGGGAAAACTTTGACGACATCCTGCGCCGGGCGGCGATCCGTTGCGGCCGTCAGGCGGAAGATGCGCGCGCGCTGCTCTTGTCCCTGGCGGAGAACGAAAAGGTGCGCGGCGGTTCCAGGGCGGAAATGACGGACCTTTTCACGGATATTGTGCTGAACGGACCGCGTTATGAAAATATTTATCTGGTCGGCGGGGACGGGACGGTCCGGGTATCGGCCCTGCCGTTTGCGCGGGGGAGCGCGGCCCTGAAGGAGTCCTGCGCGGACGCGGCGCGGGCGGGAACCTTTACTATAAGCGCGGCCCCGGCCGATGCCCGTTCCGACCGCGCGGCGTTCCGCTGCGCCGTTCCGTTGCGCAAGGATGCAAACGCAACCGCAGCCGTATGTCTGACGGCGGATGTCTACATCGACGGAGAGGAGCAGGAGCTTCCGTCAAGCGCAGACGGGGCCGTGCTTGTGCTGCGCGATGTTTCCGGGCGCGTGACCGCGCTGTATCCTTCGGACCGCGGGATGCCGGGGAACGCCGAGGTCTTTGCGGGGGGCGACGCCGGGCGTGACCGCGTTGTGTTTACATATGAGATTCCCGGCGGAGCGGCGCAGGATGCTTTTCCCGAATTGCTGCTGAGCGTGCCCGCCGGCGCCGTATACGGCGAAGTCGACGACATCGTGCGTGAGCGCGTGCCGGTTCTGGCGGCAGCCGTACTCGGCGGCCTTTTTGTCGCCTACGTCGTCGCGGGGGCCCGCGCCGCCGCGCCTTTGGCCGAAACGACCGCAGTCGCCCGCGCCTTGGCCGGGGGCCTTGCGCTGCCTGCCGACGAAGGGGACGCGTCCCGTTTCCGCGCGGCGGATACGGGCAAAGCGCGTCCCGTACTGCCCGCGGACGCGCGGTCGGGCGTTCGCCCGCGACGACCCGGAAAAAGCGGCGGGGATGACGGCGAAGGAAGCGGCTCGGCGCCGGCGTTCCCCGAAGCGGCGGCGCTGCGTGTCGCCCTGGACAAAACCGCGGCGCGGCTGCACGACTTGAAGACTACGGCGGCGGAAGCCGGGGCGGCCGGGGAAGAAGCGGGCAAAACTTGGAACGATGTGCTTTTCTGCCTCGGGCGCGATATGCGCGAGCCTGTGAACACTATCCGGGACATGGCGCATGTGGCTGAGAAAGCGGCTCGAGATCCGCAGGTGCGGAGATTTCTTGACGGAATTGTCTCCGCATGCGGGGAACTCGGCACGTTGAGCGACGAGTTGGCTGCCCGGCACGAAGCGGAGAGGGACACGCGGATGTGAGCGGTATGACGAAGCCCGACGCCGCACGGCGGGCGCGGCGTGTATGCGGTCCGCGCGCCGACCGTAAGGCCGGGTGCCGCCCGGGCCTTGCCGTCGCCGCCCGGACTTTGCGGCGCTTCAGACCTTGAATGTTCTGATGAAGCTTTTTTCGGCGTCCACGCTGCCGATGATAATCAGTTCGTCGCCGGCCGCCAGGGGGCGGTCCGGGTCGGGGGGCACGGACAGGGCTTCCCCGTTTTTGACCGCCGCCACGTTACAGTTCGTCCTCTGCCGGATACCGCCGGATTTGAGGGTCTGGCCCACAAGGGAAAGCGGCGTGAGGATGCGGAAAATATTCAATCCTTCGGTGAGCGTGAAGACGCGTCCGGGGATCAGCAGGTTGATGACCGTGTCCGCGGCCAGACCGGCCTGACTCATAACCAGATCGGCGCCTGCGCTGTACAGGGAAGGGAGGTTGTTTTCCAGCGTGGCCCGGCAGATGATTTGTATGTCCGGGCGCAGTTTGCGGCAGTAGATGGTCAGATAGATGTTCAGGTCGTCGTTGTGGGTGGTCACGATGATGGTCCGGGTTTCGTGCAGGCCGGCTTTAAGCAGCACGGCGATGTCGGCGGCATCGCCGATGACGACGCGCTCGTCTTGCCCGAGTTTTTTTTGCTGTTCGACGATGCGCCAGGCGATGCCGCGGCTTTCCAGAGCGGCGGCGACGGCCGCGCCGACCCGGCCTCCACCCAGAATCAGGACGGGAGCCGGATTTTCCACGGCATGTTCCGGAAAAACGTGACGGTCGAAGTTCTCCAGACTCTCCGCCGTACCCGCCAGGAGGAGGATGGAATTGTTGTCCAGTTCGGTATCCGGCCCGGCAGGCAGGTAGCGGTTGCCCTGCCAGATGCCTACGGCGTTGAGGCCGAAGCGGGAGCGCAGGTCGGTGTCCCTGATCCGCAGACCCGCGAGTTTTCCGCCTCCGGCCGTACTTTCCGCAATACAGAGGCCCTCAAAGCGCCCGATGATGTTGGATGTCGAGTTTCCGCCGAACACGCGTCCGGCAAGGCCCTTGCCGAGCATGCCGGCGAAATTCAGCACATGGTCGCAGCCGGCGAGGAGCAGGATGTCCGCGGAGGCTTCCCGGTTCACGCTTGCCGCCAGCGGGGCAAGGGGGGCATATTCGCGCACCGTGTAGGCGATGTTCGTGTTTTTCATATCGTCGTGCAGGGCCAGCACAAGGGCGGCTTTTTCCGCCCGCACCGCCGCATAGCCGGAGACGGAATCCGTATCCCCCAGCACGACTTTCCAGCCCCGGTCGAACAACGACACGGCCTTGGCGTTGTCGGCTTCGAGCAGCACATAGGGTATATCGTAGCGCAGGCAACGCGAGGCGATGCTCAGGGCCGCGCCGTCCGAGCCGACGATGACCACGTGCCCGGCGCTGTCTTCCGGCAGCATGCGCGGGGTCAGCGCCTTGTTTTGCGCCTCCAGCCAGGGGGCATAGACAAAGCGTATGAAGGTAAAGGGCAGCAGGAGCATGAACAGCAGTACGCCGGAAAGCAACACGGTCACGCTGAACAGCATGCCCAGGTCGCTGTGGAAGGTGATGTCGCCGAACCCCAGGGTGGACATGACGGTCAGCGTCCAGTACAGCCCCGTGAACAGCGAATATTCGCGGCCTTCGTACTGCATGATGCAGTGAAAAAGAGCGCTGTAGAGCAGGACCAGGGCGCAGAGGAACAACAGAAAGCGCAGCATGAAAAGGATGTTGCGCCGGTTGCCTGCCGGGGCCAGAAAATAGTTCAACTGCGAGGATATGAATTTCATCGGAAATTCCCTTGAGGGAGCGGAGAAAAGCGGCGCGGCGCATCGCGGGCTTCGGCGTGTCAGCTCCGCATGGCCGCGCGCAGTCTGAGAACGATATAGGCGAAAAAGACAAGCGCGCCGGCCAGCATCAGGTAATCCGCAAGCGACGCCTGATACGGCGGATTGACGCGCTGCAGGGCCTTTTCCGGCAGAACGAGCATGGTACGGACGCTTGCGGCGACGGCTTCATCGTACGCTGCGTCGGGCAGGCCGTTATATACGGTCATGAGGACCAGCGCCCCGTTGACGGTCAGCATCACTTTCAGGTGCCGGTTGCGGGTTGTGCCGGCCTCGTCGGCAAAGTCCGTCACCGAGCGCAGGTTGAGCGAAAAAAAATCGTCGCCCAGGTGACTGTTGACCAAGATGCTTTGCGGGAACATCCGCAGGTACGACTCCTGCAGGGCGTTGGCCAGAGCCGCTGTCACAGATTGGGAATCCTTGGCGATTTCCTGCACGGCATTGTTGTCGAGGCTGAGTTCGGCGTATGCAAGGGCGAACACAACCAAGGCCGGAGAGGCCGTCGCATCGTCCGGCAGCACGGCTCCGCGTATGCGCGATGCGCCGGGAATACCGCCGCCTTCCGACGTAAAGACGACACACACGCGGCGGACGAGGGCGTCAAGGATGCCCGGATCTTGGACTTCCCGCCAGCCGGGGGGCAAGGGCAGCACATAGCCGGCGACGTCATCGCGCAGGACGAGGGCAGGCGCGCCTTCGCCGGCGCGCGCCGTAAAGGGGAACAGCAGCAGCAGCAGCAGCAAGGCCGGAAAACAAACAACTGACGTTATCCGCATGGGTGCGCCTCCGTAAACCGCATACCGCAATCCTCTCCTCCCGGCAACCGGCAACGCGGCGCGGCAGAGACGACAACCACCGTGTAAGTTGCGCCGGGATTCACTGTCGCTCCGCAGGACAGGACGAATGGCGGCGGCGCGGCGGCGCGGCCGTTCTTGCCGGCCGCCCTTTCCTGGTGTAACGTCAGGCGACCGCTCCTTGCGCGGACTCTTTTTCATCACCCGTTGCCGCCGGAAAAAATACGATGCCGACTACCCTTACCCCGCGCGAAATAGTCCGGGAACTCGACAAATACATCGTCGGTCAAAACGACGCCAAACGCATGGTGGCCGTGGCCATACGCAACCGCTGGCGCAGAAGCCGGCTGGACCCGGCCCTGCGCGACGAAGTGTCGCCCAAAAACATCATCATGATGGGTCCGACCGGCGTGGGGAAAACGGAAATCGCCCGGCGTCTCGCCAAACTCTGCGGGTCGCCTTTCATCAAGGTCGAAGCGACCAAGTATACGGAAGTGGGCTATGTGGGCCGCGACGTGGAAGCCATGGTGCGCGACCTCATGGAAATAGGCGTGTCCCTTGTGCGCGAGGAAGAACACCGCCGGGTGCGGGAAAAGGCCGAGACGGCCGCCGAGGACCGCCTGCTGGACCTTCTGCTGCCGCCTCCGGGGTCGCGCGCCTTGTATGACGCATCCTCCACCGCGCCGCTGCCGAACAGGGAACAGCTCCGCGCCATGTGGAGAGCCGGACGCCTGGACAACGCCGAAGTGGAGATGGAGGTGGAAGTGTCCTCCGGCCCGCATGTGGAAATGCTGGGCATGCCCGGCATGGAACAGGTGGGCTCGCAGCTTAAGGACGCCTTTGCCCGCATGTTCCCGGGGCGCAAAAAAATGCGTAAATTTAAGGCCCAGGAAGCCTTCGACATCCTGATTCAGGAAGAGTCGGAACGCCTGATAGACCATGAAGCCGTGACGGACCTGGCCCGCGAGCGCGTGGAGCAGACAGGCATCATCTTTATCGACGAGATCGACAAGATTGCCGTCCCGGCGTCCCAAGGCGGCCGGGGCGGGCCGGACGTATCCCGCGAAGGCGTACAGCGCGACCTTCTACCCATCGTCGAGGGCAGCGTGGTCAGCACCAAGTACGGCATGGTCCGCACCGACCACATCCTGTTCATCGCCGCGGGCGCCTTCCATATCGCCAAACCGGCGGACCTCATCCCGGAACTCCAGGGGCGCTTCCCTTTGCGCGTGGAACTCTCGGCGCTGGGCAAGGACGAATTCCTGCGCATCCTCAAGGAGCCGCACAACGCCCTCACCCTGCAGTACTCCGCCCTGATGGACACCGAAGGCATACATCTGGAGTTTTCCGAGGATGCTCTTGAAGAAGTGGCGGCCTTTGCCGAAGAAACCAACCGCCGCACGGAAAACATCGGGGCGCGCCGCCTGTATACAATCATGGAAAAAATTCTCGCCGACCTCTCCTTCGACGCCCCGGAACGCAGCGGCGAAACCGTGGTCATCGACAGGGAGTCGGTGCGCGCGCGCCTGGAAGACGTGCGGGACAACGCGGACCTGAGCCGCTTTATCCTGTAACAACAGGGAACAGGCATGGAATTGAGCGCCAAATCGCGCTACGCTGCGGCAATCTTGCTGGAATTGGCGACCTGCGGAAAAGAAGGCCGACTGTCGGCCTCGGCCTTGGCCGGTCATCTCGGCGTGTCGGCGCAGTTTGCGGAACAGGTTCTGAAACCGCTCAAGAAAAACGGTCTGGTCGACAGCGTGCGCGGGGCGGCGGGAGGTTACAGCCTCGCCGGGGCTGCCGGGAAAATAACTTTGGGCAGGATAGTCCGCGTGATGGAAGGCGGAATCAATTTCACGGTCTGCCGTGGGGAAAGGGTCAACGAATGTCCGCAGGTGGACGCATGCCCGTCCTTCCATGTATGGGAGAATCTCGGCCGGGAATTGGAAAAGGCGCTGGATTCACTCACGCTGGACGACCTGCTGAGCGACAGGTACCTCTGCCCCGGCAAGGCGCAGGACAAAGAAGCGGCCGCGTCCTGAATCCATAAGCCCGCGCCCGGCCGGCGGTTGCCGCGGCAATCGCCGAAAGTGCTGCGGAACTGCCGGGTAATGCCGATAACAATTGCGGCAATAGTAGAGCAGAGTAACGTTGATTTTGTATGCCTCCGGCGGCCGGGCGCTGCCCCGGACCTCGCCGGGGGAAATGATTTCCCCGGTCTGCCTTGCGCCTGCTCAGGCCGACGCCCCTCATCGGGGTTGCACATTCTGAAAGTTGAAGCGCTTAACCCACGCGGGCAAGGATGGACAGACCTTTTAGGCGAGTTCAATCATCATATCTCTAATCCGGCACTGCAATAAGAGGCAGCCCGCCCGCAGGGTCGATGCCGTACTGCGCAAGCAGCTTCATCGCCTTGATCAGACACGCGCCCAGCAGCCTGCCGCAGAAGCGCCCGTGCATAACCCGGTCCGGGTCGTCAATCAGGGCGCTGCAGGTTATCGCGCCGCCGCCGCACATCTCCTCGCGGAACCAGCCGATAAGCTCGTCCATAATCAGCATGCCGTCGGGATGCGGACGTTCGTCGTCAAACCCCTTGCCGATATGCAGTGAAACCAGGCAGGCTGCGCCCGAGATTGCGCCGCATATCTCGCCGCTGTCGCCGACGCCGTGCACCAGCCCGCCCACGGCCCGCACCAGGTCGGGATTGTCCCTGCCCATACGACGCAAACCGCCGATCATGACGACCTGGCCGCAGTTGTAGCCCTTGCCGTACAGTTCCGAAACAAGAAGCTGCGTTTCGTCCATGCCCTGCCTTGTCGTATGCGCGGCGTTTACTTTTGCCGGCCTCAATATTTTCCGAAGGAGCAGGCCGGGTAGACGCACTCCGGGCATTCCAGGCACAACCCGCCGTGCGCGAAGCTGCGCGCGTCGCCGGCGGTAACGCGCAGACCGGCCAGGAGGCGCGGCACGATGATGTCGAACACGCAGCCCCTGCGGTACATGACGCACCCCGGAACGCCGAGCACGGGAACCCGCTCCGCGTAGCCGAGCATGAACATCGACCCGGGAAAAACCGGAACCCCGCGAATCACAATCTCGCTGCAGACATCGCGTACGGCCGCCGGAGTCCTGTCGTCAGGGTCCACGCTCATGCCGCCGGTAACGCAGACCATATCCGCGCCCTGCTCCAACGCTTCCCGCACGGCCCCGGCCGTAAGTTCTCTCTCGTCCGGCACGATTAGCTCCCGAAAGACCTGCGAGCCCCAAGCGTGAAACTTTTTTTTCAAAACGGGGATAAATCCGTCCGCGATCCGCCCCTCATACACTTCCCGCCCCGTGACCACGGCGGCGACACGGTGCTTTTTGAAGGGCAGGACGGCGAGCGGGGGGGACGCGGCCTGCCGGCAACACTCTTCAGCCGCCTGCACCGTCCCTTCGGGCACAGTGAGGGGAATGACCCGCGTTCCGGCAAGCAGGTCGCCTTTGTCCACGGCCTGCAGGGAATGCCGCGTTGCCAGGACCACATCGGGCACGGCGTTGACGCGGGCCAGAAGTTCGCGGTCGACGACGAACAGGCCGCGGCGCGCGGCGCGGAAGTTGATGCGCCCTTCCGCCGGGTCGCCGTATTCCAGTCCGGGACCGGCAAAGGCCGCGGCCAGACGGCGCGCGGCATCGTCCTCATGCACGCCGTCGTCCACATCATCTTGAATGTACAGGTTTTCTTTGCCGAGACGCAGCAGATGCTCCACATCTTCCGGGCGAACCGTGTGCCCGCGTCTGAAGGCCGTGCGCCGGACCTTGCCGGGAACGATTTCCGTAATGTCGTGAGCTATGACGAGGCCTGCCGCCTCGCGCGCGGGTACACACTTCATTGCTCACCCCGCAGGCGCAGGATGTCTGCGGCGGCCGCCGCCTCACGCACGGATATACACTTCATGGACAGTCTCCGGGCTTCCGGGCACGAGCTGCCCGCGTCCGACGCCTTATATAATTTTCAGCATAACAACAACGAAAAAGAGGCGTCCTTCGGTCTTCAGAGACCGGAAAGATCGGTGCGCCCCCGGGTCAGCCGCGCGCTGACTTCGTGAAAAACGTCCTCCTGCATGAAGGCGTTGACTTTTTCCAGGATTTCCTCGCCGCGCAGGGCGAGTTCCTGCAGGGCAGCGGCATCGTCCGCGCCGATGCAGAGCACGCCGTCTTTTTGCCCGAGCGGGCGTCCGAGCGGCGCGATATCTTCCCCCAGAAGTTCGTCCCACTGCCGCCACAACATATTGAGCCTGCCCTGCCGCGGTCTGCCGAGGCGGGCAAAAAGCGCCTCAACCGCCTCGGAAACATGGCAGACCTTGCCTTCGCGCCGGCGGGAAGGCCGAGCCGTCGGCCCGGCGGTCTCTTTCCCGCCGCCGGCCGCGGACACGGCGCGGGCGGGCATCAATCGCTCCCCCGGTGCTTCAGGCTGTTGCCCATAGGCGCCAGCACGGACAAGGCCCTGGAGAAATCGAACTCGGCCAGAGCCTGGGCGGCCGTTTGCACAGCCGACGCGTTGACCTCCTCCAGGCCGGGCCGCAGTTCGTCGAACAGGGCGCGCGCGTCGGCATCGTCTTCACCCAACAGGTCCAGGAGTTCGCCGAAACGGCCCGCGAAAGCGATGTCGAACTCGACCGGGCCGGCGTGCGCCGTTCCCGGCGTCTCCGAACTTTCCCCGACTTTCATGAACTTGCGGAGGGTGTTGTACAACACTGCCACATCTATGGGTTTGGAGATGTGTTCGTCCATGCCCGCGCTCAGGCAGTGTTCACGTTCCTCGGCGGTAGCGTGCGCGGTCATGGCCGCGATGGGGATGCCGGCGAAGCGGGGGTCGGCCCGCAGACGCGCGGTCGTCGTAAATCCGTCCATTTCCGGCATTTGCAAATCCATGAAAATCATGTCGAAATTCGTATCGGGCGCGGCGTTGAGCAGTTCCAGCGCATGTTTTCCGTTGTCGGCCACGGTCACGGTGATGCCGGCGTCTTCCAACAGGGCTACGGCAATCTGCTGATTGACCGGGTTGTCTTCCACCAGGAGCACCCGGCTGTTGGGGAAATAGGGAACGGCAACGGCTTCGTCGATCTGTCCCCCGGCCGCCGGCGCGCCGGAAGCTTCCCCGGAGCGCCCGCCGACAGCCTTGAGCAGCGCGGTCTTGAGGTCCGTGGAAATAAGCGGTCTGCGCACCATCACGGCAATCAACTGCCGGATGTGCCGCGTCAGCGTGTCCGTCACGCCGTCCGTATGGCCGAAAGGCACTATGCACACGATGCCGGGGGCGTTTTTCAGACGCATGTCCTCGCCGACGTGCTTGACGTTGCGCCCGTGCTCCTCTTCGGCCAGGGGCAGGGGAAGCAGCAGCAGCCGACAAGGCGAAGAGCCGAGGTCCGCGCCCGCCAAGGCGGCAAAGGCTCGGCCGGTGTCGGTGAAATCCGCGACGTCGCAACCGAAACCCGTGAGCATACGTTTCAGATAGCCGCGTTGCGTTTCGGACGGGTCCACGACGATCACGCGCAGGCCCCGCAGGGCGTCGTCTTCCGCATCCGGCGCCTGCCCGCCGCCTTCCGCCGTTGCCAGGGGGACACGCACTATAAAGGTGGAACCGTGTCCGAGTTCGCTGTGCATCTCCAGGCTGCCCCCGGCAAGCTCCAGCAATTTTTTGGCAAGCGCCAGCCCGAGGCCCGCCCCGCCGTAGCGCCGGGTAATGGACGACTCGCCTTGGGCAAAGGCGTTGAAGATGATTTCCCGCTGCCTGTCGGAAATGCCTATGCCCGTGTCGCTGATTTCGATATGCAGCACGGTTTTTCCGTCGACGCTGCCGTCCGTTGCGCAGGACACGCTGAACCCGCCGGTTTCGGTAAACTTGACGGCGTTGCTTATGAGGTTGAGCAGTATCTGCCCCAGCCTCTTGGCATCGCCGACCAGGCGCGGCGGCACATGTTCGTCGATGAAAAAGGCGGCGTCCAGTTTCTTGTTTTCGGCCTCCCCTCCGACAATCCCGGCCAGATTTTCGAACATGGCCGCCACGCTGAAGGGGGCGCTTTCAATCACCATATTCCCTGCTTCCAGCCTGGAAACGTCGAGTATATCGTCCACCACCCGGAGCAGGGTCACGCCGGCGGAGTGTATCTTGGACACATAATCTTCCTGGGCTTCGTTCAACCGGGTTTTCTGGAGGAGAAAGGCCATGCCGATAATGGCGTTGAGCGGGGTGCGTATCTCGTGGCTCATGTTGGCAATGAATTCGCTTTTGGCGCTGTTCGCCGCCTGCGCTTTTTCCAGCATCAACCTGTACTGCTCCGGCGTGGGGTTTCCGGATTCTTCTTCATTGCCGGCCGCGCGCGCACGTCGCGGCCGAAGCGCCGCGACGGCAAGCAAACACAGGACCGATGCCGTGACAAGCGCTGCGAACATGGTGATTCCTCCTCTCGTCAATGCGCTGAGTCTCAATGAACCGCTGAGTTTCAGGGCATGGGCGCCGTCAGTGTGAAGACCCAGTTTCGCCCGGCGGGGTCGTACCCCGCGCCGGCTTCCATGTATTCGGCGCCCATCAGGTTGAGGCAGCGGTTTTCGATGACGAGCCAGCTATGCAGGACACCTTCCGCCGTGCCGTCCATGTGCGCGATGTTCTCAGCCGCGAAAGACCAGATATAGCCGGCGGCGGTCAGCCGTTGTCCCAGGGTGACGCCGTCGGGGGTGGTGCTGGAGAAAAAGCGTCCGGCCGTCATTGCCGCCGCGTGCCGTTGCGCGAGGGCCGAAACGGCGGGATTTTCCGCCAACGGCGGCGCGGGCGTCGCGGGGGTGTCTCCGCAACGGCGACCCGCGGCCCGTGCGCTGTTGACCAAGCTGAACAGTCTCGCCGCCTCGGGTCTGCCTGCTTCCGTCCCGGCGCGTCCGGCGGCCCGGCGCGCCGGGTCCGTTGCTCCGGCGGGCGCGGCGTACCCCCGACCTGTTCCATAGGAGGGCGCATCGGCGCTTTGCCCGCTTCCGTAAGGTTGTGCGCCGGCCCCTTGCCCTGACGGATCCTGCCGGTCCGACGGGGTGTGATCGGGGGCGATATACACAAGGGGGTCTTCAGCCGGTTGCGGGCGCGTGTCGCGCAACGGGGTCACCCCCGGCCGGGCGGCGCCCGCCGGCGCACCGTCCGGCGAAAGACGGCGTACGCCGAAAGGACCCGGCGCCGTGGGAGGGACGAAGTCCGTGCCCGCGGGGGCATCGCCGGACGCGGCGTCAAGCGCGGCGACCGGCGATGCCGCAGGCGGCGCGGGCGGCGCGTCCGGCGGAAGCGCCGGGGTACCGGGAAAAAATTTCACCGACCCTACAGGTCGGCCTGCCGCATCCGTGCTGACGCGGCCGACCGGGACCGGATCAGCCGGCTCCCGTTCTTCGGGGCGTATGCGCGCGTGTGACGGTCCGTAGGCGTTTTCGCCCGCGCGCCTGTCGGGAGCGGAGGGCGCAGCCGGCAAAGGCGCTGCCGTTCCCGCGGCCGGTGCGACCGGAGACGCCGGTTCGGGCGGGACAGGCGCGCCGGACAGAATCACGGTCCATCGTCCGTTTTTGCCTGCCGCGCCGACGTAGCGGTAGTCCGCGCCCATGAGCGCAGGACATTGACGGGCGGCCAGAGCATTGAAAATCTGCTGCGGGGTGTTGCCCTCGGCGGTCAGGTAGACAGCGCCGCCCGCTTCCGTTCGGACTGTGGGCGAAAGGCTTTCCACGTTTTTGCGGGCCTCGGCGCGCAGGGCTTCGGACGGCATGAGGCTCGGAGCCTCGGGCACGGCCCGGCCCGCGCAGGTCTTTGTGACCCGGCGCTGCATTTCAATCAGGTAATACAGCACGGTATGGTCGTCGGACAGTCCGGCGGCGGATGCCGCCGCCGCGCAGAACAGCGTTGCGCACACGACGGAGGCAACCAGCGTCAATCCGAACCTGAACATGTTTACCGGCCTTTTTACGCCCGCCCGACCTGTTTGTTCACGCACTGCCCGCTTCCCTCCCGTACGGAAGGAAGAGGCGCCGAAAGGGTAGTACAGCGTTGCGGGGCGGCCGGAAAACTTTCTCCGACAGGGAGGATGCAAAGCATACAAGAATTTTTGATCAACCGCGCCGCGTTGTCGTGTTGACGAGCCCAAGTGTGCCAAGTATAGCTTGTTCGCCGGCGGAACGCAAGGCAGGCGTTTTTTTGTGTGCGGCGCGCTGGACGGTCCTCGTGCGCCGCAGCGTTCAAAGCGGCGTACTCCGCGGAGCTTTTTGCCTGCGGCTTGACGCGGTTTCCCGCGTTTGCTCAACCCGGCGCGGCAACAGGACGGGTCCGCGTGAACAGAAAGCGTATCGCTTTTTTTCTTTGTCTTCTGCTTGCGGCGGCGGCCGCGGCTGACCGGTTCTTCGCGCGTTCGGCAGGGGACGGGCGGACGCCGCAGGGGGAAGCGGCCGAGCGCTATCTGCGCGCCGTATACATTCTGCAAAGCCTGGGAGGGCCGGCGGCCGAAGAAAAGGAGGACATCCCGTCCCACATCGCGTACTCCGACGAGAGTGAGGACCTTCTTCACCATTCCGATAAAATCCTGGTGTTGCAGCGGTCTGCCGAGGAGCTTGCCGCTTTGGGCGGGATATTTCCCAAGGCGGGGCTGTTCGAAGCGTATGCGCGCATGGGTTTGGGCGAGCATGAGGCGGCGGCGCGCCTGCTCGCCCGCTATGTGGCGGAAAACGAGTACCGGCCTGCATATTATACGTTGCTTTGCGACAATCTGGCCGAAAGCTCGGATTACATATCCCTGCTGCTGTTCTGCCGGGAATGGAGGGAAAAGGACCCCTCCTGCAACCGGGTTCGGGCGCGTTATACGTTGGCCGCCCTGTACAAAACCGGCAACTGCGCGGACGTGACGGCGCAGGCGCGGGCAGAGGCGGCCTGCCTGGGCTGGGAAGCCGAGGTGTATGCGGCGGGGGCGGCGCAAGCCTGCGGCGACGGCGAAGGCGCCCGCCGCATGTTGCGGAAGGCGGAGAGCGCGGGCGGCGACACCGCGCGCATACAGAGGTTGTGGGAGCGGCTGCGCGCCGGGCATCCGCTCTGAACACAAAGCAGGTTTTGCATGTCCCGGGAATTGACACGCATCGGTGAAGCTCTGCAAAGGGTCGCGGCCGACCTGAAGAAAGGCGACGTTATCACCGCGGCGTACGCCGTGCGCAACGGCGCGGACGCCCTTTCGGGCATTCCCATGACCGGCGAAGCATACGGGGAAATCGAGATGCTGCTGGTCAACGCCTGTGATCGCATGCAGTCCTCTCCGGCGCTTGTGGACATCTTCCCCGAAGGCATACTGTATGTCCCCGGGGAGGAACACAATCTTTCGGCGCTTATGGGCCGCCTGCTGCAATCCGTCGAGCCGCAGGGCGGCAGCAACGGCGGACGGGAAAAGGGTCCCTCCACGCGGGATGAATTCCTCACCCGCGCCCGCGCCGCTCTGGAGGCCGGAAAAGAAAACGACGCGCGCAACGAGCTTGCCGTTCTGGATGAGTTGTACCCGCAGGACGCCGAACTGCACCTGGAAACAGGGATGTTGCTTCTGGATTTCGGGCTGACCGCCGAGGCCGTCGCGTATCTGCAGAAAGCCGCGGCGTTGTTGCCGGCCCCGGCCCGCGTGCTGAACACCCTGGGCGTGACCTTGCGCAGGATGCAGCGTTACGGGGAGTCGGAACAGTATTTTTTACGCGCCGTGCAGGCGGAGGGCGGCGATCCGCATCTTTTTTTCAATCTCGGCAGGCTGTATATCGACACCGGGCAATGGAGCAAGGCTGCGGAATGCGCCGAAAAAGCCCTGGCTCTTGATCCGGACTTCGAATCCGCCGCAAAAATGCGCGCTTTTGCCGAGCGGGGACTTTCCCGCTCTTGACCGCCGCTCCGGGCCGGCCCGGACAGGAGACCCGTGTATGTTTCATTTCCTGTTGCCGAAAAGCGCGCCTTTTTTTGCCCTGATGCTGGAGCAGAACGATAAACTTCGCGCTTCGTCCGCCGCCTTGACCGTCATCCTCGAAAACACCTCGGAGATGGAGCAGCGGCACCGGGAAATCTCCATTCTGGAAGCGGAAGCCGACAAAATACACGCCCGCATCGCCAGGCATCTGTCGCGCAGTTTCATCACGCCCATAGACCGGGAAGACATCCTGCGCATCACCAAGGCGCAGGAAGAGGCCATAGACAACCTCTTCAACACGGCAAACAGACTGTATATTTTTGACTTCCCCCAGATGCGGTTTCCCATGCTCCGGCTCGCGCATGTGTTGCAGGAGATGATTCTGCTGACGGGCTCCATGCTCAGGGGGTTGTCCGAGAAGCGTGACAGCCATGAAACGCGGGCCTTTCGCGCCCTGCGCAACGACAGTGAGATGCTTCTGAGTATGGGGCTGGTCGAGCTGCACGACCTGGATTCCCCCACACCGGCCCGCCTACTTGAGATACTCAAGTGGATACAGGTTTATGACCGGCTGGAATCGGCCGTCGACAGGGTCGTGGAACTGGCCGAAACCATTGATGAAGCCGTGCTGAAAAATGTTTGACGTCCCGCTGTTGCTTATCGCGGTGATAGCCGTCGCCCTGTTGTTCGATTTTACGAACGGAGCGCACGACTGCGCCAATGCCGTGGCCCCTGTGGTGTCCACGCGGGTGTTGACGCCGCGCGCGGCGATTGTCATGGCGGCTTCGCTGAACCTGCTCGGGGCGTTGCTGGGGGAGGAAGTGGCGCACACGCTGGGCAGCGGGGTGATACGCCCGGACATCATAGCGGGCAGCCGCATCCTGGTGCCGGGCGCCCTGACCGGGGCCGTCGTCTGGAACGCGCTGACCTGGCGCTTCGGCATCCCTTCGTCGTCGTCGCACGCCCTCATAGGGGGACTGATGGGCTCGGCGACGGCTCTGTCCGGTCTTGGGGCAGTCAACACCGTTTCCGTTGCGGAAAAGGTGCTGCTGCCCCTTGTTCTTTCTCCGATGTCCGGGTTTGTCGCGGGCTTTATCCTGATGAGCGGGATCAACCTGTTGTTCTGCCGCGTCGTGCGCAGTCGCGCCATGCATTTTTTCCGCAGGGCGCAGATTGTTTCCTGCGGCTGTATGGCCTTGAGTCACGGTTTGAACGACGCGCAGAAGACCATGGGGATTATCGCGCTGGCCCTTGTGGTTTTCGGACAGGAGGAAGTCTTTCGGGTGCCGTTGTGGGTCAAGCTGGCCTGTTCCCTGACCATGGCCGCAGGCACGGCCGTGGGCGGCTGGAGCATCGTGAAGACCATGGGACAGAAGATTTTCAGGCTTGAGCCGGCGCACGGTTTCACGGCCGAGTTGTCGGCCGCGGCGGTGATCGGCGGAGCCTCGCTGCTCGGCGCGCCGGTCAGCACAACGCACACCATTACCACGGCCATTTTCGGGGTCGGGTCTTCCACGCGGTTGTCTGCCGTGCGCTGGGGCATAGCGGGCAACCTGCTCACGGCCTGGGCGCTCACCCTGCCGGCCTCCGCCTGCGTAGGCGCGTCGGCCGCGCTTCTGCTCAAATTCTTCTTCGGGGAGTGGTGAGCTGTATAGAGCTATAGTGATGCACACCCTGATATTCTTTCTGAGCGGCGGAATGACGTACATGCGCCGGGCAGCGACGGGAAATTCTTTTCCTGCCGGTCCCTTGCCTGGAGCCGGCGACTCTGGTATGAGCAGTCAGCTTTCGGCAGACAAGGAAACACTAAAAGGAATTTCTGATGAGTCCTGATGAACCGTCCTGTTCCGTCGCGGCGGAAGAGGCTCCTGCGGCGCCGGAGCCCGCGTCCTCGCCTGTTCCGGAACGCGCCCCGGAAAATGCGCCGGACAGCTGTCCTGCAACGACTTCCGTCGCCCCGGAAAGCCGGGAAAACGCGCCTTCTGAAAGCGTCCCGGAGAATGTGCCTGCGTCCTGCCCCGCAACCTCTCCCGTTGCTCGTGCAGGCGGGGAAAAGGCTGCCCCGGAGGAAAGCCGGGAAGACGCGCCTTCCGACAGCGTCCCGGCAGCTTCCCCGGATGCCTATCCTTCAGCGTCTGAAAGCCCGGAAGACGCCGAACCGTCCTTTGCTGAATTGCTGGCCCGACAGGAAGACAGTGAGGACTCACGCAGCCTTCTTGAACCGGGTCGCCGCGTCAGCGTGCGCGTGGTGGCCGTGACGGCCGACACCATCTTCGTCAGTACAGGGTCCAAAGTCGACGGCATCGTGGACCGCGAGGAAATGGAAACCGACGGCGAACTGCGCTGTCAAGTCGGCGATATGCTTGACCTGTATGTGGTCACCGTCAGTCCTCATGAAGTGAAACTTTCCCGCATCCTGCGCGGCTCGGGCAGCTTGAGCGCACTTGAGGATGCGCGCGAAGCCGGGCTCCCCGTGGAAGGCAAGGTCATAGGACAGGTCAAGGGAGGCTACGCCGTGGAGGTGATGAAGCGGCGCGCCTTCTGTCCGTTGAGCCAGATGGATGTGCGCCCGACGGACGACCCCGGGACGCATACGGGCAAACTCTACGCTTTTCTGATAACCCGGCTGGAAAAAGGCGGGCGCAACATCGTGCTTTCGCGCCGCGCCCTGATGGAGCGGGAGCAGGCGGAAGCGCTGGAATCTCTGCTGGCTGAGATGCATGAAGGCGACGTGCGCGAAGCCGTCGTCACCCGCCTTGCTCCCTTCGGCGCCTTTATGGAACTCGCGCCCGGCGTTGAAGGCATGGCCCATATCTCCGAACTGTCGTGGTCCCGCGTGGGCCGGTCCGATGAAGCCGTCGACGTCGGCGACCGCGTGCGCGTCAAGATACTCGGCATCAAAGAAGCGGGGAAAGGCCCGCGTATTTCTCTCTCCTTGCGTCAGGCGACCGGCGACCCCTGGCTGGACGCAGGCGAACGGTTTGCGCCCGGTTCAGTCGTCGACGGCAAGGTGACCCGCACGGCACCTTTCGGGGCGTTCGTGGAAGTGGCGCCGGGTCTGGAAGGGCTGGTGCATCTCTCGGAGCTTTCCTATGAAAAACGGGTTGCCAAGCCGGAAGAAATTGTGACGCCGGGCGACAGGGTGTCGGTTAAAATCAAAGAAGTTGACGCGGCGAAACGCCGTATTTCCCTCAGTCTGCGCGATGCGGCCGGTGATCCCTGGGCGACCGTGCGCGAAATCCTGCCTTTGGACGCCGACCTAACGGGCACGGTGGAAAAACGCGCCCCCTTCGGATTTTTCGTGACCTTGTCGCCGGGTATTTCCGGCCTGCTCCCCAATGCGGTTGTTCACGCCTCCCCGATGCGCAAGAGTTTGGAACGCCTGGCTCCCGGCGATGCCGTCAAGGTGCGCGCCAGGGAAATCGACGTGGAGAAGCGCCGCATTTCCCTCGTGCCGGCCGGGGATGCGGAAGAGACAATCCCGAACAAGGATTGGAAAAAGCATGCGCCCAAAACCCCGCCCGCTCCGGCGACAGGCACTCTGGGTCTTGCTCTGCAGGCGGCCCTGAGAAAGAAAAAAGCATAGTTTCGGCAGGCGCCGGTTCGACGTATGCACGATTGCAACGTCGGGGAGCGGCATGAGCGAATACAAAATTGAAGTCGAACTTTTCCGGCCGCCGGCAGGGGAATCGCGACAAGTCGCCATGCAGCCGGGGCAGGCCTATGTGCTCGACTTTGAACCGTATATGGCGGAATTCACGCTGGACGGGGCGGATTTGTATCTCAATTTCGACAACGGCGCCGTCCTGTCCCTGAAAGATTTTATGACCGCCGCGGGCGCGGGGGACTTCACACTCCGGCTTCCGGACGGGGTACAGATATCAGGCAAGGACACAGCAGAGTCGCTGACCCTGCCCGTGCAGAGCTTTCATACCGAGGAGCCGCCGACCCTGCCCGCAGAGGCCGCGCATAGCGTGGAACCGCCGGCCCTGCCTGCGGAGACCTTGCATACCGCCGATCTGCTTGCGCCCCTGCAGCCGGAACCGGCGTTCTTTGCCGAAGCGCAGGCGGCGCCCCCGGCAAGGGCGGCAGAATCCGCAGGCAAAGAAGCGGAACAGGCAACGCCGACCGCGGACATACTTCTGACCGCCTGCGCGCCTGCGTCCGATTACGGCGAACTCCACCCATGGTTGCGCATCTTTCCGGACATACCGTGAAAACGCACGCCGGGGGCAGAGGCGCATCGCCGCGGGATTCGAGCCGCTTTTTCCGTCTGACCTGCGCTCCCGCGCAGACGCCCGCCGTGGAAGCGCTTTTGCGCGCCCAGGGATTCGTTTTCGACAGCGACCCCGTTCATGCCTCCGCCCGCGTCTTTCTGCACATCCCCTTTACCCCCGGCGCAAGCCTCGCCGCTCGTTTCGGCCTCATCTACCTCCAGGACCGCTCGTCCATGCTGCCGCCCCTCGCCCTGGCCCCGGAGCAGGGAGACTGCGTTCTGGATATGTGCGCGAGTCCGGGCGGAAAAAGCGGCATGCTCGCGCTTGCGGCAGGCAGGACGGGTTTCGTCGCCGCCAACGAGCCCTCCCCCAAACGGCTGGCCGTATTGCGCGCCAACCTGACCGCGCAGAACCTGCTGTGCTGCGCGACCGCCTCCTGTTCCGGCGAACGCTTTCCCATACCCGCGGGCGGTATTCACCGCATTCTTCTGGATCCCCCGTGCAGCGGATGGGGCACGGCGGAAAAGCACCCCGGCATCACCGCACTCTGGCGCGGCGACAAAATCCGGCCCCTGCTTGCCCTGCAGCGCAGGCTCCTGACCCGCGCCGCCGAACTGCTTTCTCCCGGCGGACGCCTTGTGTATTCCACATGCACCACCAACAGGGAAGAAAACGAGGAACAACTCCGCTTCGCGTGCGACGAACTGGGACTTGCCCTGCTGCCTGCAGGCCCGTGCCCGCAGGGTTTTGCCCCGGATGAGCCGGCACAGCCCCGTTTTGCCGGGGTATGGAAGGTGCGCGCCCCGCAGATCGGTGACCCCGGCCTCGGCGGACAGGGCTTTTTCGTAGGCTGTCTCGGCAAAAGCGGCGGACCGACGCCGCATCTACGCGCCGACGCGCCTGCTCCCGACGCCGGGGCCGGGGATGTCCGCGACGGACACATCGGGGCCGGAGATGCCGGGCCGCTTCGCGGCGCGCTTTCGCAGGGCGCTCGGAACATCGCCTCCCGCGCGGAGACGCGGCTTGCAACTCCCGCGCTCCCTGCGGGAGCGCGGGACGTCGCCCGCGGACTGCTCGCCGGTCCGTATGTCGACCCGTCGCTGCTGCCTCCGGGACAGATTCTCCTCGCGGCGCGTGAACTCTATTTTCTCCCCGCGTCCGGGGCAAAGCTGATCGAAGCCGGGCTGCCGCCCGGACTGCGCGGATTTCCTCTGGGCCGGCTCGGAGCCGGGGGAGAAACGCGCCTCAACCCGCGTCTGCGCGTCCTGATGCCCGCCCCCCGCGACCTCGCCCGGTCCGGCGTGCCGTTCCTGTCTCCGGACGAGCCGGAGCCCCTGCAGGCGCTGGTGTCCGGACAAGCTTTGCGGGTAGACCCGCGCCTCAAGGAAATCGGCCTGTATTTTCAGGACATTCCCCTTTGTCGACTGACTGTGAAGGGAGGCAGGGCGCTGTTGCCCGGCACGCAACGCTGAACAGGATGCGTTCTGCAGGAAATATCCGGATTTGCGATTTTTCCCGTTTTTGCCTCTGGACGGGCGAAAAAAAATTCTTATTTCTGCCGGGAACGACGATAAAGAAAGAACGGGGCCGGCGCGGCGCGCTTCCCCGTAATCTATGCGAGGAGGCACTATGGGCAAAATAATCGGGATAGATTTGGGAACCACCAACTCCTGTGTTTTCGTCATGGAAGGCAAGGAGGCCAAATGCATAACCAACCCTGAGGGAGGGCGCACCACACCCTCCATAGTCGGTTTCACGGACAAGGAACGTCTGGTCGGCGATATTGCCAAGCGCCAGGCCGTGACCAACCCGACGCGCACCGTCTTCGGCATCAAGCGTCTCATGGGCCGCAAAGCCGATGCCCCGGAAATCCGGGAATGGAAAAAACACAGCCCCTACCGCATTACGGCCGACAAAAACGGCGACGCAGCCGTTGAAATCGAAGACCGCACGTATACCGCAGCGGAAGTTTCCGCCATGATTCTCGGCAAACTGAAGGCCGACGCAGAAACCTACCTGGGCGAGACAGTGAGCGAAGCAGTCATCACCGTGCCCGCCTATTTCAACGATTCACAGCGTCAGGCCACCAAGGACGCCGGACGCATCGCCGGTCTCGACGTCAAGCGCATCATCAACGAGCCGACAGCCGCTTCCCTGGCCTACGGCTCGGACCGCAAGGCCAACGAAAAAAT
>JAITEY010000180.1 GCA_031281815.1 Desulfovibrio sp.
AATCCCACAGGTAAAGCCGCGACGGAAGCCGAGTTGCTGCGCATCGGCGAACTCTGCCTCAGGCACGGCGTCGTCGTGCTGTCGGATGAAGTCCACTGCGATTACGTTTTTCCGGGCAGAAAGCACCTTCCCTTCGCTTCGCTGTCGCCGGAACTTGCGGACATAAGCCTGACGGCAATCAACCCGAGCAAGACCTTCAACCTGGCCGACCTGCGCACCGCGGGCGTTATCGCGGGCAATGCCGTCCTGCGCGGGCGCTACCGCACGGCCGTGACCAACGCCAAACTCGGACGCAGTTCCCTAGGCCTGCTGGCGTACGAAGTCGCCTACGCGCAGTGCGCCTGGTATGTCGACCAACTCGTGACCTACATCAAGGCCAACCTGGAATACGCCGTCGACCGCATCAACACGAGGATACCCGGCGTAAGCGTCGCCATGCCCGAGGCGACCTACCTGCTCTGGCTCGACTGCCGGGAACTCGGTCTGCCGCAACAGCGGCTTGCGGAGTTTTTTTTGCGGGAAGCCAAGGTGGCGTTGAATTCCGGCACGTCTTTCGGCCCGGAAGGCGCGGGCTTCATGCGCCTGAACGCGGCCTGCCCGCGCGCCGTGCTGTCCGAGGGGCTTGCGCGGATTGAACGGGCCTGCCGGGCGGCGGCGGACAACCGCGCTCCCGATTGCGCATAACCCGCGGTTTACGGCAGCACGGCAACCGGCATACACATCAATCGTTCCGCCGGGAACGGCACTGCGAGGAAGCATGACGGAACAGCGCCCCTCTCTGCGCAAGGTGTCTCCCGGGGCAGGCAACGCCTCAAACAGTCGCTCAGCGGCGGGCAACGCCGGCCTGCGCCTGTTGCCCTGGCTGGTCAGCATAGCCTTTTTCATGCAGATGTTGGACGGGAGCATCCTGAACACCGCCCTCCCGGCCATAGCCGAAAACATGGGCGCAGACCCCCTGCGCATGCACTATGTGGTGATATCCTACCTGCTGACTTCGGCGCTGGTCATCCCGGCATCGGGATTTCTGTCCGACCGTTTCGGGATACGCCGGGTTTTCATCCTGTCCATAGCCGTGTTTACTATCGGTTCGGCGCTGTGCGCCGCGGCTTCCGACGTGCAGCAACTGGCGGCCGCGCGTGTGCTGCAGGGCGTGGGCGGAGCCGTGATGGTGCCGGCGGGGCGTCTGGCCGTCCTGCTGGCCTTTCCCCGCGAAAAACTGGCGGACGCCTTGAGTTTCGTCACTCTGCCCGGCCTGATCGGCCCTCTGTTCGGCCCTGCCGTGGGAGGTATGCTGGTCGCCTACGCCTCATGGCGCTGGATTTTTCTCATCAACATCCCCGTGGGACTGGCGGGACTGATCCTGAGCCTGCGCTACATGCCCGATCCCGGCACCCGGATAAGCGAAGAACGCTTCGACTGTATCGGGTTTACCCTGGTCGGGCTGTGCATGGCCTCCGCCACACTCTGCCTGGAAGGGTCGGAACTGCCCTTGCCCATGGCCGCTCCGGCGTTGGCCGTTATCGGCCTGTGCGCCCTCGGCTCATACGTCGCCTACGCCCTCAGGAGCCTCAACCCGCTGTTCCGGCCGGAACTGTTTGCAATCCGCAATTTCCGGGTAGGCACGGCGGGCAATTTTTTCTCCCGCATAGGTTTTAATTCCGCGCCCTTTCTCACGCCGCTGCTCCTGCAACTCGGCCTCGGGTACACGCCCATGCAGGCCGGGCTGGCCATGCTGCCGGTCGGCATAGGGGCCATAGCGGCCAAGCGTTGGGTGCCGGGACTGCTGCACCGCTTCGGCTTCCGGCGCATGTTGACCGTGAATACCGTACTGGTGGGAATCAGTCTTGGGGCCTACGCCTGCATAACCCCCGACCTGCCCCGCCCGCTGATCCTCCTGCTCTTTTTTGCCGTGGGGGCGTCGAGTTCCATGCAGTTCACGGGCATGAACGCAGTGACCCTGATAGATCTTCCGGAGTCGCTGTCGGCGGGGGGCAACAGCCTGCTGTCGGCAATCATGCAGTTGACCATGGGCATGGGGGTGGCCCTGGCCGCGAAATTGCTGGATATCTACAAAGATGCCGCGGGAGACATAATGAGCGCCTTCCAGTATACCTACCTGACGCTGGGCGCGCTGACCGTCCTCTCCGCCGTCATGTTTTTCCGGCTGAGGAAGGATGATGCCGGAGGGGCGGCGCCCCCTCCGGGACATCAGCTTTCGTAGTAGGAACGCAGCACCTGGCTGCGCACGGGATGACGCAGCTTCCGCAGGGCCTTGGCCTCAATCTGGCGGATGCGCTCGCGCGTGACGTTGAACAGTTTGCCAACTTCTTCCAGGGTGTGGTCGCTCTTTTCCCCGATGCCGAAGCGCTTGCGCAACACCTGCTCCTCGCGCGGCGTCAGGTCGGCGAGCACCGCGGCTATCTGCTCCGAGAGCTTGGTGTTCACCACTTCTTCCGCAGGGGCCACCGCTTTCTTGTCTTCGATGAAGTCGCCCAGACTGGAATCTTCCTCATCGCCGATGGGCGTTTCCAGGGAAATGGGTTCTTTGGCGATTTTCAGCACCTTCTTGACCTTGTCCAGAGGAAACTCCATGCGTTCGGAAATTTCTTCGGGGGTGGGGTCGCGGCCCAGTTCCTGCACCAGATAGCGTGAAGTGCGGATAAGCTTGTTGATGGTTTCGATCATGTGCACGGGTATGCGGATGGTCCGCGCCTGATCCGCTATGGCGCGGGTGATGGCCTGGCGTATCCACCACGTCGCGTAGGTGGAAAACTTGTAACCGCGCTGGTATTCGAACTTATCCACGGCCTTCATCAATCCGATGTTGCCTTCCTGGATAAGGTCCAGAAACTGCAGGCCGCGGTTGGTATACTTTTTGGCAATGGACACCACAAGACGCAGATTGGAGCGTATCAGCTCCTGCTTGGCGCGCATGGCGGCCGCATTGCCGCGCTTGACGCGCCAGAGCACTTCCTCCAGATCGGTCACGTTGTGGCAGCATTTTTCCTGCAACCTGGCGAGGATTTCCATCTTGCCCAGAATCATTTCCTTGAAGGAGAACAACTCGTCCACAGAGAGGTCGAGGGCTTCGGCCGCCTTTTGCGGCGTTATTTCCCTCTTGTCCATGGCGTCGAAAATCTCCAGTATTTCCGCCTGGGTCTTGCCGGTCACCAGGATATAGGCGGTCAGGTCGCGCTGACAGTTGTGCATCTGACGCACATAGTCCTCAACGGTTTCGATGATGCGGTCGATGAGGGTTTTTTCCAGCTTGATGTCGCGCAGGCGATCCACGATTTTGCCCTTGAAGCTGACGATGTCTTTCTGCAGGGCGGTCACCCGGCGCTCCAGAGTGCAGCATTCGTCGAGGCGCGTATAGATTTTCCGTTTTTTGCTGAAGGTCTGGCGGATTTCGTCCAGAAGCATGATGACCCGCTGGCGCTGGTTCATCTCGTCTTCGCTCTGGTCGTCTTCCTCTATGGTTTTGACGACGTCCTTCAGCTTGATGCGGTTGTGCTTGAGGTCTTCGCCGACGTTGATCAATTCTTCAACAGCCACCGGCACTTCCACCAAAGCGTAAAGCACGTCCTGTTCGCCGTTTTCGATTTTTTTGGCGATCAGCACTTCCCCGTCCCTGTCCAGCAGGGGCACGGCCCCCATTTCGCGCAGGTACATGCGGACGGGATCCGTGCTGCGCGACGAGTAGTCGGCGCTTTCCTCGTCGTCCACAAGGTCCAGGGCCACATCGCCTGCGCCTTCGTCATCCTGTTCGCCTGCCGGCACGGCAATCTTTTTTCCTTCCTTCTCGGAGTCGACAATGGCGATTTCGAGTTGGTCGAAAATGCCGATCAGTTCTTCAACGTGTTCGGGGGTCGATCTCTCCGACGGCAGGGCCTTGTTCACCTCGTCAAAGGTGAGGAAACCGGCCTGCTTGCCTTTGGCAATGAGAACCTTGATCTGCTGAATATCTTTAATGTTGCCCATCGGCGCTCCCGAGCGTTCTTTTACGTAACAGGGATTCATTCAGGGCCGTGAGCAGCTCGGGGTCATAGGCGTTTTTGTCCTTTTGCCCGAGCATGGCCTGACGGCAGGCCCTGTCCTGCTTTTCAGCGCAGTATGCGGCGGCCTTCCTGCAGATGTCCGCCAGTTCACGTTCCTGATTATCTCTGAGCGGCTCTTCCAGGACCCGCTGCCGCCACCAGAATTCGCGTTCCTTATCGTCAAGTTTGCTCAAAACTTCATCCGGATCATAGGCCGGGGCGCAGGAAGCCGTCTTTTCCCAGACGGACAGAGCCCAGTTCCGGGTGAGGAGCAGCATGGCCCCTGCGTCGCGCAAGGCGGGCAGATGTTGCGGGCAGCGCACGACAAAACTCATGATGCGCCGGTCCAAGGCGTCCTTATGCACTCCGCCGGGCTCCCGTCCGGCGGGCGCCCCGGCGGAGGAAGATTTTTCGGAACGCGCCGGTAAACTTCTTCTAAGTTCCCTTTCGTCCAAGTCAAGACCCCGGCACAGGCGCGACGCGAAACGGGACACGAGTTCGGGCTGCTCCAGATGCTGAAGAAAGCTTTTCACCCAGTCCAGGGCTTCACGCGGCGCGGCCGCGGACAGGGAGCGGATGCAGAAATCCAGGCCCTCCGGGGCGTAGCGGCGCAATTCTTCAAAGGCCGCGGTCCCCTGCGCGTGGAGCAGGCTGTCTATGTCTTCGCCGTCCGGCAGGCACACTGCGCGGCAGTTCAGGCCCCGGCTCAGGACCACGGCGCAGGCGCGCAACGCGGCCTTGCGGCCGGCGGCGTCGCCGTCGAAGAGCAGTTCGATGTCGGAACAGAAGTTGCCGAGCCGCCGCGTCTGTTCGACGGTCAGGGCCGTGCCCAGCACGGCGCAGGCGTTGTCGTAGCCGAACTGGTGCAGGGTAAGCGTGTCCATGTAGCCTTCGGTGAGAATCGCCGTTTTTTTCGCCGCTACGGCTCGGCGGGCCTGATACAGGCCGAACAGATTTTCGCCTTTCTTGTACAGCGGGGAATCGGGACTGTTGATGTATTTGGCCGCGTCTTCATCGCCGATGATGCGGCCGCCGAAGGCTATGACCCGGCCGGCGGTGTTGCGGACGGGAAAGATGAGTCTGGCCCGGAACACGTCGTACACGCTTCCCCGCTCACCCGTTTTGAGCAGGCCGGCTTCCGCGCCCTGTTTCAGGTTGAAGCCCGCGCGGCGCAGGGCGTCGGCCAGACCGCTCCAGCCGGGCAGGCTCCAGCCCAATTCGAATTTTTCGCTGATGTCCGGCGTCGTGCCGCGCCGTTCCAGGTAGGCGCGGCAGTCCGCGCCCGCCTCGGAGAGCAGGTTGCGGCGGAAGTGCTCTTTGGCGAAGTCGTGCATGCGCAGGGCGTTTTTGCGCAAATCTCCCCGCTCCGCCGCCGGCGCGGACGACGCTTCCAGGACGACGCCCGCTTCTTCGGCAAGCTGCTCCAGACTTTCCCGAAAGTCCGACCCGGTGATGCGGCTGTGAAAATCAAAAATGTCCCCCGCGGCCTGACAGCCGAAGCAATAGAAAAATCCCTCCTCTTCGTTGACGGAAAAGGACGGTTTGCTTTCCTGGTGAAACGGGCAGGGGCCGACCCAGCGGTTGCCTGCCCGGCGCAGGTCCACCCAGCGCCGCACCAGCTCGACGATGCCGATGCGGGCCTTGATTTCCCGCACGGCCGAGCCGAATTTTTTCATGGGGAAGTCCTTATCACAGTTCCACTATGGTCATGCCGTCGCCGCCGCGATCTTCGGGGGCAAGACGGAACGAGCGCACGGCGGGAAAGTTGCGGAGAAAGGCATGCACTTCACGGCGCAGTACGCCCGTACCGCGCCCGTGGATGATTTCCACCTCCGCGCGCCCGTCCGCCACGGCGCGGTCGAGAAAGCGGGTCAGTCCGCCCGTGACCGTATCGGCGTACTCTCCCCTGATGTCCAGGCTCGGGGGGGCGTAGGACACGGTAGAGCGGGCGGCCGGGCGCTGCCCGGAGCGCCCGGCGGCGTTTCGCGCCGCCGTCGCGTTTTCGTCGGCAATCTCGATATCCGCCGCTTCGGCCCACAGGGACACGCCGTCGAAATCCAGGCGCAGGCGTTTTTTGCGCTCGTCTATCTCCAGCACCGTGCCGAGGCGTTTCCAAGGCACATGGCGGACCTTGGCGCGCGGTTCAAGGGCGGCAAGATCCACGGACGCCCGCGCCGCCGGCTCCGCGCTTCCGCTGCCCCCGCCGCTTACGGCCTTGCGCAGCCGCGCGAGTTCCTTGAGCGTCTGCCTGTGCCCGACGCGTCCGGCTTTCCAGTCGTCAAGCACCTTACGGGCTTCGGCGCGCAGGGCATCAAACAGGCGGGAGCGTTCGGCGGCCGCCTCCTCCCGCGCTTTGCGCTTTTTTTCCGCAAGTTCGGCCCGTTCACGGCTCAAGGCCGCCACTTCCTCGGCCTTGGCCGCAGCCAGGGCGTTCAGGCGCTCAATCAGCGCCGCGGAGTCGTCGCCGCCGGGCAACAGATACTGTTCCGCCCGGCGCAGCACGGCTTCCGGCAGGCCGTGTTCGCGGGCCACGTCCAGGGCGCGGCTCGTGCCTACCTGATCATAGACGAGACGGAACAGGGGCTTTTTACTTTTCGGGTCAAAGAGCATGGAAGCCGCGCGCGCGCCGGGCGCCGTCAGGGCATAGGCCTTGAGTTCCGGAAAATGCGTGGCCGCCGTCACCCAGGCTCCGCTTTCCGCCAAGGCGTCCACAAGGGCCTGGGCCAGTGCCGCTCCTTGGGAAGGGTCGGTCCCGGCGCCGAATTCGTCCAGCAGAATCAGGTCGGCGTCGGACAGTTCCGGCCAGATGCGCGCCAGGCGTTCAATCTGGGCCGTGAACGTGGAAACATGTTCTTCCAGGCTCTGCGCATCGCCTATAAAGGCCCGGATGTTGCGCCACGGCGGCATCACGCTGCCCGCCGCGACGGGGACCGGCAGGGAACAGAGGCACATCAGGGCGATAAGTCCCGCGCTTTTCAAACAGACGGTCTTGCCCCCGGCGTTGCCGCCGCTGATGATCAGGGCGCGGCGTTCGGGCGGCAGTTCGATGTCGGACGGCACAACGACGGCCGGCGCGCCGGAAAGGGCGGGCGCAGCTTCGCCGTTGTGTTCGGCGGACACCTCCGGCGCGCGGCCCGCGTCGAGCAGGCGCTGTTCCGTGCGGCGCGCCGCCTCGCGCGCCGCGGGCGAATTTTCCAACAGCAGCAGGGGATGGCGGGCGGAGCGCAGCAGAAAGCCCCTGTCTTCGGCAAAGTCGGCCATGCGCCCGTCGTAACACTCCGCCAGCGCGATGCGGGCGCAGAGCAGGTCCAGTTCGCGCAGGAACCCGTACACGGCGCTGATGCCGGGCAGTTCGTCCTTGAGCAGCTCGCCCAGCATGCGCAGTATCTTGCGTTCTTCCTCCCTTTCCTCCTGTTTCAGGTGTTGCAGGCGGTTATTGACCTCCACCAGAAACATGGGTTCAAAGTAACAGGTTTCGCCTGTTCCGGAATATTCGTGAATAACGCCCTGCAGGCGGCCTTTGAAATTGCTTTTCAGGGGCAGGACGTAACGGTCCGAGGACAGGGTCATGAATTCGTCCTGCAGAAAATGCATGATGTTGTATTCGGCGATGTAATCCTTGACCTTGTTTATGCAGCGCCGATGCAGGGCGCGCAGTTCGCCGCGCACCGCCGCGAGACCCGGCGAGGCTTCGTCCCGGATAAGGCCGTCGTCCGAGAAGCAGCGGCTCAGGCCGGACAGTGTTTTTACCGGCATGGACCCGGCCGGGCAGCGTTCGACCCAGAGGGGCCAGCCGGGTTCCGGGGCGGCGGGACAGGCGAGCACGGCGGAGACTTTTTCCTTGCCTTGCAGGAGCAGGCCGCGCAAGGCGAAGAGGTCGTCGGCGTCCGGGGCGTAGTGCGGCGCGGCGGCGGCGTTCAGCAGACCGTCGACGGCGACGAAGGGGGCAAGGGTGCAGCCGCTGCGCGCGACGAACAGCCGGCCCTGTTCAAAGAGTTCCGCCTCGCGGCGCAGGGCGGCGAGAAAGTCGGAAGTGCCGTCCGCCCCGGCCGGGAAATCCTGCCGGCGCAAGGGGCGCAGTTCCAGGCAGGCCCGGAAACCGGCCTCGGACACGGCAAAGCCCGCAAGACAAGCCAGGACTCTTTGCAGTTCAAGGGCGTGTAGGGTGCGTGTATCCATAGGGGCAAGCCGCCGGCTTCAAAATGCCGGCCGCCGGAGGAAGAGGAAAGGGATGTCCTCTCCCGACCGCGAAGCGCAGCGCGGAGCGGCCGGGAGAGGACGGAACATCAGGCTGTGTTCATTGTTCCGAATTGCCGATACCCTTGCAGTCGTTTCCATCCCCGGGAGAGGACAAAAACTCAGGCCATGTTCATCTTTCTGATTTTCTTCATAAGACGTTTGCGGGCAGCGGCTTTTTTCTTCTTGCGCATGACGCTTGGCTTTTCATAATGCTGGCGTTTCTTCATTTCAGAAAGAATGCCGGCTTTTTCCACCTGCTTTTTGAAGCGGCGCAACGCTATGTCGAAGCTGTAATCGTCTTCGTTGAGATAGACTCCGGGCAAAGAAATCACCCCCTTTCGGGAAGATGCGGCGCGGCCCCGCCGAAAGCGGCGGACACAAAACGCGCACTGACGCTGTTGTGTTGTAAAAAAAAGAATACTCCTCCGAACCCTGTCCCGGAAGGAAAGAAACACCCGCACGGCGGGTCGGAGAGGACGCGCCTCAATGCGTGTCGGAGCAACCGCACGCGGTCTGACGCACGGATTTGACGACCACATACGCCAGTCCGAGGCCGAGGACGCCGAGGACGGCGTACAGCACTCCGAAGAATATGGCGTGGTCGGGCAGGAACCAAGGAATGTCCTGAGGCAGCATGCTGTGCATGGTTTCACCGTAACGGATCATGGCTCACCTGTCGTTATTCGGTTTTCTGAGCAACGCCGCATCAATGCGGTCTTGCGTAGTCAACTGCCGTCGGAATCGGCATCAGGATGTACTTTTTCGATATGTACACCGTGCGTTGCGGACAGTCAAGTTTTCCGCGCAGTTTTGTCAGGGCTGACGCATCTAAAATTTAGACGCTCAATTTTGCCGCTGGGTTGTGTATTGAGAGCCAAAACATTGACAATTTACCTCCGCTGGGAATGCCCGGAAACGCCTCTATTCATGTCT
>JAITEY010000258.1 GCA_031281815.1 Desulfovibrio sp.
GATTCAGGATAAGCTGGGTTATGGCTCTGGAACTGCCGATACGGGCGGAATCCAGACTGTCCAGGCGCGGTCCGATCCAGTTGAAGGGCCTGAAGAGGGTGAACTCCAGACCGTGATGCGCGCCGTAAGCCCAGATGACGCGGTCCAGGAGCTGTTTGCAGGCCGAGTAAATCCAGCGTTCCTTGTTGATGGGACCCAGGACCGGATTGGAGCGATCTTCGTCGAATTCATCGTCTCCGCACATGCCGTACACTTCTGACGTGGAGGGAAAGACGATGCGTTTGCCGTATTTGACGCAGTAACGCACTATTTTCAGGTTTTCTTCAAAGTCCAGTTCAAAAACACGCAAGGGATTGCGCGTGTATTCCACAGGCGTGGCGATGGCCACCAGAGGCAGGATAACGTCGCATTTCTTGATGTGATATTCAATCCATTCCGTATGGATGCCGATGTCGCCTTCCACGAAATGAAAGCGCGGATTGCCGAGGAAGCGGCGAATGGCCTCGGAACCGATGTCCATGCCGTAAATTTCGTAACTGTTTTCCCGGAGCAGGCGCTCGGTGAGATGGTTGCCGATAAACCCGTTGGCCCCCAGTATCAGGACGCGGGTGACCCGGCCTTGCCTGCCCGCCGGAGCGTTCGGGCCGAGGAGCGCACCCTTTGTCAGGCCCATTTCCGAAGCCAAGGAAGCGCCTTGCAGGTAAATGCCGTCTTCCGCCTGCCCCGCGCATATTTCCAGGCTGCCTTCGCCGCAGGCGACCGACAGCGGGTTCGCCGAAAGCACCGTGCCCGGCTGCGCCGAGTGCGCGTCCGCATGCGCGCGGCTTTTCCAGACCAGCATTTTGCGTCTGCCGGCATGAGTAACCGCGCCCGGATAGGGTTCGGTCACGGCTCGCCCCAGGTTGCTGATTTCGCGGGCGCTTTTGTCCCAGTGACTTTCCCCGTCTTTCGGCCGGCGCCGGCCGAAGTAGGTTGCCCGGCTTTCGTCCTGGGCGTGCAGCGTGACCGTGCCGTTTTTAATGCGGGGCAGTATGTCGTTCAGCAGTTCACGGGCCGCAGCCGCGAGTTTTTGGTGCAGGGACAGGGCGTCGTCGTCGTCCGTCACGGCAACGGGCAACTGTCCGGCAATGGGGCCGGCGTCCGCCTTGCCCGTCATGACATGCAGGGTGACGCCGCTTTGCGTCTCGCCGTTCACCAGAGCCCAGTTGACGGGAGCGCGTCCCCGGTAGCGGGGAAGCAGGGATCCGTGCAGGTTGTAGCCGCCCAGGGGAGCGACGGACAGGAGTTCGTCGCCGAGCAGCTTGCGGTAATAAAAAGAGAAGAACACATCCGGCTTGAGTGCGCGGATTTGTTTCAGGCACAGAGGATGGTTCACGTCTTCAGGGGCGAAGACCGGCAAGTTGAGGCGGGCGGCCAGATGCGCAACAGAAGGGAAAAATCTGTTTTCGTTCGGGCTGTCCGCATGCGTAAACACGGCCTGTATATCGAAGCCTGCGTCCGTCAACGCCTGCAAGCCCACGCAGCCGATGCTGTGATAGGCGAATACCGCTGTTTTCATCAAACCTTCCTCTTAGGAATGCCGGGTCAATGCTTTCCCCCACACTGCAGATTACCCGTTCCGCAAAATGTTGTTCACGAGGGCCGGAGGCACTCGAAGAGGGGATTCGTGGGGAATCATTCCCCTCGGCGGGGGTTGGGGCGGAGTCCCATTACGAAGCGTCCCACAAATTATTCCCTGATGATGTTCAGGCCGTCCGGCATCACATCCGGGCGTTTGCCGCAGAGTTTTCGGATGAACCAGCGCGGGCGGGCCCGCACGTCGGTGTAGATGCGTCCTATGTATTCGCCGAGCAGTCCCATGCCGATAAACTGCGCGCCCGTAAAAATAAACAGCACGGCGAAGAGCATGAACACGCCTTCCGCCGCCCATTCCGGTCCGAGCAACAGGCGCAGGACCACGAGTAGAAAGGCCAGAAAAAAGCCGGCCGAGGCCACGGCGCAGCCTACAATGCTGAGCAGGCGCAGAGGCGTGGTCGTCAGGCAGGTGAGCAGGTCAAACATCAGGTTGACCAGTTGGACCATACCGTACTTCGAGTCGCCGAACCGGCGTTCGTCGTGGGCGACGGGTAGTTCCACAGTATCGCGGGCGAAGGACGCAGCCAGAACGGGGATGAAGGTGCTGTGCTCGCGGCAGAGGAGCATGGCGTCCACGATATGCCGGCGGTAGGCGCGCAACATGCAGCCGTAGTCGCCGCTTTCTTTGCCCGTGGCTTTTTTGATGACGGCGTTGGCCGTGCGCGAAGCCAGCCGCCTGAACAGCGTATCCTTGCGTTCGGCCCGCACGGTGCCCACCACGTCATAGCCCTGTTCGGCCGCCTGTACCAGGCGGGGTATTTCTTCAGGCGGGTTTTGCAGGTCGGCGTCGAGGGTGACGATGAGGTCTCCCCCCGCCAAGCTGAAGCCTGCCATGATTGCCGCGTGTTGCCCGTAGTTGCGGTTGAGCATGACGCCGACAATGCGCTTTTCCGGGTCTTCCGCCGCCTCGGCGATAAGCTCGGCCGTGCGGTCGGAACTGCCGTCGTCCACCATGATGATTTCGCAGTCCCTGTCCAAGGCGCGGCAGACGGCGACGGTGCGGTCAATCAGTTCGGGCAGGCCCGCTTCTTCGTTGTAAGCCGGAATGACCAGAGACACTTTGCGTACGGGACAGACATCGGGCATCAACATTTCCTTCGGACAGGCCGTCGGATGAAGCCGGGGGCGGCGTCATTCCGTTGCCGGGTTTGCCGTGAAAGCACACAGGAGAACAGCATCGCTCCGGCGTTACCGACCTGTTCCGGCGCGCGCCGCCGCGAGGGCTTCCAGCACACGGTCCGCGTCGGCTTCCGTCATATCTGGAAAAAGGGGCAGAGTACACAGGCGTTCGGAATTCCATTCCGAGTTCGGCAACAAAAGGCCGGGGAAACGCTCACGGTAGTATTTCTGCGTATGAGCGGCCCGGAAATGCAGGCCGGTGCCTATGTTCGCGGCTTTCAACGTTTCCGTGAGCGTGTCCCGGTCCAGCCCGCAATGCTCTTTATCTACGCGAATCATGAACAGGTGATGCGCATGTTCGTGCGGGTAAGCGGGCGACGGCACGGGGAGCCAGACGGAGGCGTCCATATTCCGCAGATAGTATTCCGCCAACGCCCCGCGTTTTGCGTTCAGTTCCGGCAGGCGTGCAAGCTGGACCACGGCCAGGGCGGCATGCAGGTCGGACAGGTTGTATTTCCAGCCGGGTTCGATGACCTCCGCCTGGGCCTTGCGCCCCTGCATGTCCCGGTCGAAGGCATCCAAACCCAGACCGTGAAATTTCAGTCTGCGCACCCGTTCGGCCAGAGCGGCGTCATCGGTCGCCAAAAGACCGCCTTCGGCACAGGTGAGGTTTTTAATTGCATGAAAGGAGAAAAGCGCGGTGCCTTCAGCTCCGATCCAACGGTCGCCGTAGCGGGTTCCCACGGCGTGAGCAGCGTCTTCCAGCAGAAAAAGGCCGTGTTTGCGGGCAACGGAGCGCAGGGAGTCCAGATGCGCCGGCGCGCCGGCATAGTGTACCGGGATAAGGACTTTGCTGCGCGGGGTGACGGCGGCTTCCGCCGCGTCCGCGTCAAGCATGAGCGTGTCGCGGTTGACGTCGACCATGATCGGCGTCGCTCCCAGAAGGGTGATGATGTTCAGGGTAGACACCCAGGTAAGGGAGGGCGTTATGACTTCGTCGCCGTGACCTATGCCGAGGGCCGACAGAACCAGATGCATGCCGGCTGTGGCCGAGGACAAGGCCACGGCGTATCTGCAACCGAAAACCCGGCTGAACTCTTCTTCGAGTTTCAGGTTTTCCGGCCCTGTGGTAATCCAGCCCGAACGCAACACGCGGACGGCAGCCGCGATTTCGGCATCACTTATGGCGGGCCTTGAAAAAGGCAGGAATGCGGTGTGCTGTGTCATGGTCTCGTTCGCTGCCGCGCAGGCCGACGGAAGCGGCGTGTCCGGCACCTGTTTCCCGGATCGCACGGGGCGACGGCCTGTCACGCCGAAAGGCGGAGCGTTTTAATCGGGCCGGGGCAGCGCGTTACCAGTAGACATGGTAGGTACACGAGTCCGCGCCCTGTTCCCGGCATTCCGCGTCGTCGTCGTGCACGACCTGCACATCGGGCGCGAATTGTTGCGCCCTAGCCTTGATGATCCCCCTGTCGAAAGAGCACGGATAGGGATTTTTGCAGACGCAGAGAATTTCGTTTTTTCCGCTTATCGGTTCACAGCCGTAATGTCCGATGCCTTCATGCACGGCGCCCGTCGCGGCATCATACAAAAGCCGGCCGTTCTTGCGGTGGTTGATATGGTAGGCGATGTCGATGCTTCGCACGGCCGATATCACATCCACAGCCCCAGGCGGGAACTTGGCGTTTACGGGGATGGACATGCCGATATTGAACAGCGCCGAGTTGCCTACCTGCCTTGCGATGGTCTCAAAGGCTTTCAGCCAAGCTTCCTGCGAATACCATGCATGCATGTCCAGGACGAGTTTGTCGTCGACCACATTGCCTATCCCTGCCTCACTAAGGGCGCGCCGCGAGATTTTCGTAAAGTACCCCATACCCGCGATAACAGCGGCGACAGTCGGCGCGTTCACCTCGACACCCGGTTCAAATGCCACGAATTGCACAGGTCATTACCTCCTCTTGCCCAAAAGCCGACAGGAGCCGCGTGCCGGTTCGCCGAATCGGCCAACATGGCCGCCGGCCTGCCGCAATCGGCCGCCGGGACGGAATACGCCCTTTCCGGAAATTCTCCTGCAGCGCTTCCCGTTCAGCGACGGAGCGTATAAACGCGCAGGCACGCCGTCAGTCCGTCAAGATTCCGTTCTTTCGGCACACTCTTGTAATAAGACTTGTCCGTACCAGCCGCGCGAGTCAAGTTTTTTTTTTCGAAGGGGAGAGCGGTCTTCTGAAATCAGCATTGTTGTTGCGGCGAGTTCACAATTGACTTCCGGTAACATCCGGCATATATTGCAGATAAGCCCTTTTTTATCCGGAAGGGGCAGATCGCCCGGTTTCCGTCGATCGGCCGCCCTTTGTCCGGCGGACGGAAACGACAACGGACCGCGGTGTCGGGACGGCGTCGAAATCTGTTCCGGGTTTTCCGGGCGAATTGTTGAACCGTAACCGCGCCAAGTGTTGCATTGGGCGGAAAGGAGGCGTTATGAGTGCGTTCACTGTAAAAAAAATTCTCTGTCCGGTTGATTTTTCACAAAACAGCGAATTGGTGGCCGCCCGCGCCGCCGCTGTGGCAGAAACCTGCAATGCCGCCCTGGAGTTTCTTTATGTGTCGCCCCTGTTGACCGACATCGGCGGACACCAGGAACTTGATTTTCAAAAATTGCAGGAGATGGAACAACACATTTTGTCAAGCGCCGCCGCGAGTATGGAAAAATTCATCAAAGCCGGTACTGTGGGCATGCAGGCCGAGGGTAAGGTTCTGCCGGGGGATCCGGCGGAAGTGATTCTGCAACGTGCGAAAGAAAGCGGAGCCGATCTCATCGTCATCGGCACGCGCGGACGCAAAGGCTTCGATAATATTCTCTTCGGGTCCGTCGCCGAAAAAATAGTCCGGTTGGCGACGATTTCCGTGCTGGTAGTTCGATGAAACCCGAGACGGTCCCACGCCGTTGCATTGCGCGGACACGACGGTAACGCGCGCAGGGCCGTACAGCCCCCTGTTGCGGTGAATCCGCGCATTTGCCGCAACAGGCGAATACCGGTGACGTGCGCAGCGCCGCAGTATGCGACCGTCATTCATCGGCGATGAGCCTCAGGCAGGGTTTTCTGAAGAGCGCGGTTTTTCCGCTTGCCGAGTCGTAGCGGGAATTGACGAAACATTGCCATTCGGCATCGTCGATATCCGCACAATCCGTCCGGTAATAAAAGCCGGGGTAGCGCGTTTCCCTGCGGAACTCCAGATGCCGCAGGTGCAGGTATGCCGTCCGCAGCCGATGGCGGTTCTCCCAGCAACGCAGGAGTTCGTGCAGATCGCGGGCGGCGAGTTTATACGCGTCTTCTTCCAGCATTTCCAGAAGTTTCAGCCCGGTGCGCAGCGATGCCCCGGAGCATGCATAGAGCGTACCCACGCCGCCGCCGTATTCGTCCATGCATTTGTTCAGACGCAGCATAAAATTTTTCGGGGTGATACAGCGGGGATTGACGGCCGGGTCCGTCGACATGTGCCTGTTGTCCGCAAAGGTGCGCCAAGGACGATAGACGAGACGTTTCAATTCCTCGGGTGTTTCGCGCAGTACCGGCTTATAGTCTTTATGGTCCACGCACCAGCGTACAAGTTGTTTGCCGACAATGCGTCCTTCGGCGTGCGACCCGGAAGAAAATTTGTGGCCCGACGCCCCGACCCCGTCGGCACAGGTAAAGAGGCCGTTTACCGTGCTCATGCGGTTGTAAACCTTGCCGTTGTCGGCCCGTAT
>JAITEY010000038.1 GCA_031281815.1 Desulfovibrio sp.
CAAAGTTCGGCTGCGTCCCCGGTTTTGATAGACCCGTGCTTATCAAGATAATTCAGAATCATTTGCTCCGGCGGGGTAGGCTCGAACTCGGTCCGGCGAACGTATTCCGTTTTCTGCCCCGCGCCGGCATACATTTCCTTGCTGAGGGTGTAAGCTCTGCCGCGTCCGGTTCCATGCGCCTCCACCAATCCTGCTTCCGTAAGTTTTTCCAGGGCGGCTCGTGTTTCGCGTTCGGGTTTTTGCATAAGCGACGCTAAAGCCTTAGTCGTCAGCCTGCGTTCCTGACGAAGCTGAGAAAGGACAAGCAAACTATCCAGCGGTATGGGGTTATGGCTACTGTCTTTTTCTTCTTGGCAAAGGATGAATTTAAGGAAATTCAAATCCGCTTCCGCATTGCTGATCCGCAATACTACGGATGATGTATCTGAACGGCTATAGTCCGGCATAGGCCTTCCATATCTGAGCAATCCTTCAAAAATTTTATCTATACCTCGCCCCGTGCGTTCCGCCAAACCTATACGTTTTGCAATATCCGCCAAGCGCAGATTGCGCGCTCTTGGTTCTGTGACGAGAAGGTTCTGCAACGTAATACCTTCCATAAAACCGCCTGGATTCGAAATTGTAAGGCCGCTGTCATCAATGCGTACATAAACTGCGCGTATTTGAGTGTAATCACGGTGCATCAACGCATTAACAAATGCCTCACGAAATGCCCGGCGATCAAAATTGGGAACAGCCACCCGGAACAGTCCTCTCTGAAATTCCTTTTCTTCAATCCGGGCGGAAAAACGCTGTTCAATTTCCTCAAAGGTCTGCAGCAATGGTTTATGGAAAAACTCGTTCACTTTTACTTCCGTTCCTTCCAAAACCTGAAAAGCAACCTCATGTGCCGGTACATGCCGGCGCAAGATGTCTTCACGGCCCAGAAAAAGGAGGCCTGCAAGCGTTGGCCGGCGGATTCCGTCCACCGTAACGGTCAAGCCGAGCGCCCCGTCCAGTTCTGAATCTTCCAGAGAAATCAGGGGAGCATCTCCGCCATATCGGCGAATCGACTCACGAATGCGTTGACGCTCCAAGGGGTTAAAGACATCGGGAGTTAATGGATGAAGAGGATTCGCTGAAGGATCGGCAAGCCCTAAAGAAGATTGCCTTTGCCAAAATTCATGGGGATAAAAGGGGACGGCTTCAGGTTTTCCGGAAGCCAACAGCCGGCGGCGTTGCAGCAAGCCCTCGGTTGTCGCAACCAATTGCCGTGATTTCGGGACTTGAATACGGGCTACTTCACAGGCGCCGATCCTGACAATCTCCACCCGGACGGAGAGAGAAGGAATTGTTCGATTGGCAATGAGGGCCGCAAGACCGGTCGGGTCCGAATGCTTATGCTTTAAGCCCGTGATGGCGCCGTCATCCTCAACGCCGAGAAGAAGATCGCCGCCTTCTGTGTTGGCCAGGGAGATAACAGCCGCTATGAGGCCCCGATCCGGCAATCCCGCCTTGTCGCTCTTAAATTCAATTTTTAATGTTTCGCCCCGAGCGACGAGTGATTTCACAGTTTTTACGTCGGCATTCATTATCACTCCCTTGTGGTTTGAAACCTTTTTATTCATAGATCACGCCTGTCCGGGCGACAGCGCGCGCAGTTCCGCGCGCGCCGTCCGCCAATCCGGCAGCGCGCGCTCCACCAGAGAGTAAAAACGGCTGTTGTGCCCCGGCTCCAAAAGATGCGCCATCTCGTGGACAAGCACGTACCCGAGCAGGCGCGGAGGGTGTTTGGCCAACTCCGTATTCAACCGTATTCTCCCGCTGCGGGGGCTGCAACTCCCCCAGCGGCTCTTCATGCGCCGAGCGAAAAAGCGCGCCGTCCCCACGCCGAGCGCGGCCCGCGCCTGCCCGACAAGCGGCTCGACGGCCTCCCGCAGTTGGGCCGCGTACCCCGTGTGCATGACGCTTTCCCGCATCGCCGCATCGCTGCCGGGCGGCACGCGCAGGAGAATGCTCCCGTCCCCGAAGACAACGGACGGCCTGCCGGGGTGTTCTTCAACATGCAAAACGCAGGGCCGGCCCCAGAGATAATGAATTTCCCCGCCTGCATACAGGGCGGGCGCGGGTAGCGCCCGCTGCGCCATGCGCGCTGTGTGGGCATGTATCCAGGGCAGTTTCGACGTCAGGAAGGTCAGCCACTCCTCCCGGCGCGCGGTCGGGGGAACGGACAGGGTCACCCGGCCGTCGGGCGGATGCACGACAAGGCGCATGCGCTGTATACGCTTGCGGGTCACCGCTACGACAAGGCCGTCGATTTCAACTGTTTCGCGCATCGCGGCGCGCTGCATTGCTTCCTCCTGTCTTGCGCGCGCAAGGGAAAAATACGGGAAGCAGGCCGGGCCGCAGGCTGCCGGCCCCTCCTTGCGCACGCAAAGGAAAAGGACTATTCCGGTTACGGGCAGAACGCGGTATTCATCAGAAGTTCCTTTATGGTTTGAAACATCAGAAATGCCGTTTATCCACCAACGCGCTGTAAAACCCCGCCCTTCTGAGCGGAGGACATACCGGCCGAATCTGTCGGCCGGGGCGAAGGCCTCCGGCAGACAGGGCCGGATGTGGAGTGCAACAAACAAACCGAGGAGACACCATGGCGACTTCACAAGTGACGTATCTCGGCGGGCTGCATACCGAATGCAGGCACCTGCAAAGCGGCGCGACCATCAGCACGGACGCGCCCGTCGACAACCACGGCAAAGGCGAGGCCTTTTCGGCCACCGATTTGTTTGCCACCTCCCTGGCCGCCTGCGCCATGACCATTATGGGTATATACGGCGAAGAACACAAGGTGGACGTGACCGGCATGACGGCGGAAGTCACCAAAACCATGAGTACGGAAGGTCCCCGCCGCGTAGCCGCCGTTGACGTGAACATCACCATGCCGGACAGGGAATACTCCGACAAAGAAAAGCTCAGCCTGGAACGCGCCGCCCTGACTTGCCCCGTTCACAAATCACTGCATCCGGACATCAAGCAGAGCATCAACCTTATCTGGGCGAAATGAGGGGGTTGCCGAACAGTGCCGGAAGTCACGCGGGATCTGCGACGAAAGCGGCTTCAGGACGGCCGGCAAGGTAGCCGTTGTAAAAGGCCGTTGCCGCCGTATCCGCCCTGCCTGCGGGCCGCAGGCGGGTGAAGCCGTACGCGCCGTCCCCGCAGGCGACAAGCAGCGCCCCGTCCGCGAGTCCGATAATGCTCCCCGCGGCGTCCGCCGGGGAAGCCGTCCCCCGTTTGTGTTC
>JAITEY010000051.1 GCA_031281815.1 Desulfovibrio sp.
GGGAAAGGTGGGCGTATAGGCGGGGGGCGCCCCGGTCAGGCAGGAGGAAAAGCCCAGGGATTTGCGTATCGGGTCCGCGACGATGCCGGACTTTCCGGCGCGCAGAGCAGCCGCCACCTCCGTAAGACCGGCGCCGATTGAGGAGAGTATCCCCATGCCTGTGATGGCTACGCGAAAGGCCATACGCACTGCACCGACCGCGCGGTTATTCTGCGGGGTGTTGTTCGGAAGACGCAGCCGGGCTTTGCCCGGCGCCGCTTGAGGTGGTCTGCGGCTGCAACCCTCCGGCTGCGTCCGAAGACGTCCCCGAGCTTTGCCCGGCGCCGCTGTTTGTGTTCCGGGAGCGTTTTTCCCCCTGCTCTTCTTCATAGCCCTGGTGATAGCCGCGTTCCAGGTCATGCGCCTTGCGTTCGACTTTCGCTTGGGCTTTTCCGGCTGTTCTGCCCACCCACGAACACCCGCCGACGGCTGGCACGAGCAGCAGTATGGTAAACAGTACACTGAGTTTTTTCATGGCGGACTCCGGTTGAACATGTTCCATGCTTGTCTTCAGGGCAAATCCATAGCTTCCGCGACAAGGCTGTGTCAATCCGCGTAATGTTGGGAATGTCTCCGTCAACTTATGTGAATTCTCCCGGCAGGGCGGACATCTATGGATCGCGGGTCGAGTGTCTCCGTCGTCTTTATACGGATTGTTACTTTGCCTTCGCAATGCCGAAGCCGACGGCGGCAATCGTGACGGCAGCGCCGGCGTAGCCGACCGCGCCCGTGGGACGGTTGTAAAAGAGGATATCCCAGATAAAGCTGAGCGCGGGTTGGGTGAGCATGATCAATCCGGCGCGTGATGCGGGCATGCGGGGCAGCCCGGATGACAGCAGCACCCATCCGGCGGCCTGGCAGCCTACGCCGAGAAGGGCCAGCAACCCCAGGGTGCGCAGGTCGGGAACGACGAAAGAATCGCCTGCCGCAAGGCAATAGACGCCGATCATACTCATGGACAGCAGGCTTATTATCCCCATATTGGCAACGGCAGGCAGTTTGCATGCCGTGCTTTGCGAACGTCGCAACACAAGTATGTAGGCGGAATAGAACAATGCGGAGACAATGCCTGTAAGCAGCCCGACGACAACCTCGGCCGACAGTTCACCGGGCGCCTTTTCCAGAAGCATCATAAGGCCGATGACGGCGACGGGCATGGCGAGTTTGTGTCCGAGGGACAACTGTTCGCCGAGCATGAAAGTGCCCCAGAGCGCAAGGAAAAATACCTGGAAGTTGCAGATGATGGTGGCGAATCCCGGTCCGAGGCGAACGATGCACTCGTGCCAGGAGGTGAGGTCGCCGCTGAAGCACAGGGCCGCCGCGGCCATGACCCCGAGCATCGGCAACGGCGGCAGCAGGCGTTCGCCTCGGACGGCGGCAAAAAGCGTCAGCACGATGCCGCCGAACAAAAGACGATAGAAGGCGACCATTGCCGGAGGCATAGGCGCTTCTTTGACGAAAAGTCCGGCAAAGCTGATGCATACGGCGCCGGCCGCCACGAGGATATGGCCTTCGACCGAGGGAGTAAGGCTCTTTGTCACTATGCCGTCTTCCTGTGTTACGGTGTCTTCATGTCTGCATAACGCGCCGGCCCTGCGGCGCGCGGACGATGCATACATGAAAAGCCGTCCGTTGCCAAAGAAAGAATCGCTATTCGAGTTTTTCCATAACCAAACGCAGTTCTTGGGCCATGCGGGCAAGATTCTGCACGGCTGCCGAAGATTGAATTATGCTGTTGCCGATGTCGCAGGCCACACGGTTGATTTCTTCAACGGCCCGGTTGATTTTTTCGGATGTTGCGCTCTGCTCTTCGGCGGCGGTAGCGATCGATGCCGCAATGGCGGAACCGGCCGAAGCCGTGTCGACGATCTCCTTCAATGTCCCGCCGGAAGAGTTCGCAAGATCGTGAAATCTACCCCGTCGCGACGCGCGTGATCTCCGTGATTTTCAGTGCGTTATGCTGTGTCGCGTTATGCGGTTGATCAACGCGGTGTAAAGGTATATGCTGAATTATTATGCCGGTACAACGAATCCTCTTTCTGGCTCCGGCCCAGACTGTGACCCGCATTTTCCCGCAGTTGCGCGAGGCGGGGGTGGAAGTGGGCATAGCCGAAAACTTGAAGGGCGCGTCTTCCTTCATGCGCAAGGCCATGCCGGGTCTTATTCTGGCCCGCCCTTTCCTGCCCGGTTTCCGCATAGAGGACCTCGTGGCGGTCGGCCGGGACGACCCGCAGTTTCCACCGGTGGTGGTGTTTTCCGACCGGCCTTCAACAGAAGAAGCCTCCCGGCTGCTGGAACTCGGGGTTAGGGATTATTGGACGGAACCGCTGACGTTCGAGAAGATTCGGGCCGTGTTGCGGCCGAACCGCTCGCCGGCAGCGCCCGCGTCCGGAGCGGCGCACGGGGGGCGCAAGGCTGCCGCCCAGTCCGGAGGCGGCGGCGGGCCGCGCATCATAGGCGCCCATGCGGCCGTCCGGCGCGTTTTGGCTCTTGCCGGGCGGGTTGCCAAATCCAAGGCCACTGTGCTCATTTCCGGTGAATCCGGCACAGGCAAGGAGTTGTTCGCCCGCTATCTCCACACCGAGAGCGACCGCGCCGACAAGCCCTTTGTCGCCGTCAACTGCGCCGCGTTGCCCGAGCATCTTCTGGAAAGCGAACTCTTCGGCCATGAAAAAGGCGCGTTTACCGGGGCGATAGCCCGCAAGCTCGGTAAATTTGAATTGGCATCCGGCGGCACCATCCTGCTGGACGAAGTGTCGGAAATGGATCTCGCCCTGCAAGCCAAGCTTTTGCGTGTGCTTCAAGAGGGAGAGATAGACCGCGTGGGCGGCACGGAAACCTTGAAGGTGGACGTGCGCGTGCTCGCGACGACAAACCGCGATCTTGATTCGTGGGTGGAAGACGGCAAATTTCGGCGCGACCTCTTCTTTCGCCTGAACGTCATCCCGTTGCGCCTGCCCGCTCTCAGGGAACGCGGCGAGGACGTGCTGCTCCTCGCCCGTTTTTTTGTTGCTATGTATCTGCGCAGCTACGCCCTGCCCGTAGTGGAACTGTCCCCTGAAGCCGTGAAATGGCTCCAGGCCTACGCATGGCCCGGTAATGTGCGGGAACTGCAGAATCTTATGGAAAGGGCGGTGTTGCTGTGTGGTGGAAAAAGCATACAGCCCGGACACTTTTTGCTTGAAAACGAGGATTGGCCGCTGTTTTGCGAAAGCGCCGCCGAGGCAGGCAAAGCGGAAGACGAGCCGCACGCGACCGCCGCGTCCGGCGTCCCGTCGGACGCGGATGCCGGAGCGGTAGATGAAAATTTTGTACCGTCGCGCGGCGCTGCGCAAATTGATTTTTCAGGCAGCGTCATCCCCTTGAGCGAGATGGAGCGCATCATGATCCGCAAGGGGCTGGAGCAGACCGGAGGAAACCGTACCCAGGCGGCCGAATTGCTCGGGATTTCCGTCCGCACGCTGCGCAACAAACTCAACGAATACCGTCAAGCCGGCACGGATGCCGGGTTGACGGAGAAATGACCGGGTAAGGGGCACGGCCCCGCCTGCCCGGACGGGCAAGATGTGCGGAACGGAGCGCAGCGGCGGGAAATCGCCTTTCCCCGCCCGTGTTCCGAAAAACCGGGCACAAGAACAACGGTCTTTTTATTACCGGGAGCGAAAAGCATTTCCTGCTTTTCGCTCCCGGTAATAATACAGGCAGACACTGTAAAAGCGGAGTGAACGATGCTGGATGCCATCAGGGATAAAGCCCAGTCCTGGGCGGTCAAAATTATTTTTCTGATCATTATCGTGGTTTTTGTGTTTTGGGGCGTCGGCAGTTTCAACAGCGCCGGGTCCGGCACTGCTGCCGTCGTCAACGGAGAAAGCATCTCCCTGCACGACTATGAAAAGGCGCTGCGCGCCTTCGGTGAATCGGAAAGAAGAAATAATCCCGACATTTTTAAGGATGAAGCCGTCTTCAGGCAGTTCAAGCGCACGGTATTGAGCGAAATGATACTCTCCCTTCTGCGCAGACAGGAAGCCGAGCGCATCGGGTTGAGCGTTTCGGACTATGAACTGAAGGCGTATATAGATACGTTCCCGGTGTTCCACGATGCAGCCGGCAAGTTCGACGCGGAGCGGTACAAGACCATCCTGGCGGCCAATAATATTATTCCCGCGGAATTTGAGAGCGACAACAAAAAAGCGCTGCTTGAAGGCAAATTGCTGCGCGGCCTCGGCCTGAGCGCCCGTTTTGCCGAAGCAGAGATCAAACAGCTTTTCAAGTTCAGCCTGGAAAAAAGAAAGGCCCGCTATGTGTCGTTCAACCCTGATGAGTACCGTGACCGCGTCGACATCAGCGAAGAAGCCGTAGCCGGCTGGTATGAAAACAACAAGGAAAGTCTGCGCAAACCGTTGCTCCTCAGTTTCGAGTACCTGCGGCTCACTCCCGCGCTCCTTTCCGGCAACTATATGCCGCAGGAGTCTGAAATTGAGGAATATTACAAAAATTCTCCGGAAGATTTTACGCGTCCGGCTTCCTATACCGCTTCGCATATTTATATTGCCGCACCTCCCGAAGGGTCCGCGGAACCGGACGCTGCGAAAAAAATCGCCGAATCCGCTGAAACAATAGGCAAACTCGGCGCGCGGATTAAGGCCGGTGAAGATTTCGCGGCCTTGGCCAAGGAATATTCGCAGGATCCCGAAACCGCGTCCGCAGGAGGACTGCTGCCGCCGCTTGAAGAGGGGCAGAGTTATGCCGAGGAATTCGACAAGGCCGCCCTGGCTCTGGCGCCGGGTCAAGTCAGCGGCCCTGTGCGGACCCGTTACGGTTTTCACCTTATCCGTCTTGAAAACAGGACTGAGGCGGTCGTTCTGCCGCTGGACGAGGTGCGCGAAGACATCAAGGCCGCCCTCGCCCTGGCAAAGGCCGAGGAAGATTTCTCCAATGTGGAAAAAAAAGCCGAGGACGAAGCGGCAGCCGGCACGTCTCTGGAGGATACGGCGGCGGTCTTCAACCTTGTTCCGGAAAAGCGCGCCACGGTGAATTTTGAAGAGGCCGTGACGGCGTTGTCCCTACGCGAGGAGTCCCGGCGGGCTCTTGAGGATGCCGCCGCCGCTGTCGCCGCCGGGGAAGCGGGTTCCGTGCTCCCCGTTCCTCTGGATATCGCCGGCGGTATCGCCCTGGTCCGTATCGGCGAAGCAGTGCCCTCCCGTATCCCTTCCATTGAGGAGGCGCGTACCGGCATCATTGCCGCGTTGCGGAGCGAAGGCGCGAAAAAACTGGCCCACGCCGCCGCCGAGCAGGCCCTGCCCGCGTTCACCGGACGCGACTTGCCCGAAGCCTTTAAAGACAAGGCGGTAGAGAGCACTCCCGGCCTGCGCGTTTTCCCCTCGCTTGAGCCGCTGGGCGCCGTTCCGGATCTGGTGGACGGGATTTTTTCCTCCGACGGGGTATGGCTCCCGCAGGTGTACGACACGCCCGCGGGGCCGGTCATAGCGCAGACGGCCGGCGTGGAGGCGGTGAAAGAGGAAGAATGGGAGCAACTCAAGAGTATTTTTGTTGCCCAATACCGTCAGAGTAGAGAAGAGCAGACCGTACAGGCGTTCATGCAGAAACTGCTCAACAAAGCTTCCGTCCGCGAAAATCCGGACGCTTTGGACCAGATAAGTCTGCGCTGAAACGGGGGGGCGTTTACAGCAGGTTCGCGCTTAAAGGCTGTGGCCGGGCCGGGCCGGCAACGCCCGGGGGAACGGCGGATGGACTATAAAGTATATATGCATCGGCGCGAACGGGAGCGCGCCGAGGGGATCAAGCGTGTCACCCGCGTGGGACTGCTGGTGAACCTGTTGCTTATCCCGGCCAAGCTCTGGTCGGGGTACGAGGGCAACAGCCGCGCCGTAGTGGCCGACGGGGTGCACAGCATTTCCGATTTTGCGGCGAATCTGGTTGTGCTTGTCGGAGTGCGCTACTGGACGGCGCCGCCTTCCGAAGACCATCCCTACGGCTACCGGCGGCTGGAAGCGCTTATTTCTTTCTGTATGGGGGCCTTGCTCATTCCGGCCGGCGTCGGCATCGTTTACGACGCCGCCGTGCAGATGTTCAACCCGTCTACGCGGCCCGTAGGCGGGACGGCGGCGCTCGTCGTTACCCTGTGTTCCGTCGTGAGTAAGGAAGTGCTGTACCGTTGGACGGCGGCGAAGGGCAAAGAGCTGAGGTCCGACATCCTGGCCGCAGGGGCGGCGGAGCACCGCGCCGACGCGTTGTCCTCGATTCCCGTGCTGGTTACCGTGGCCGTCGCCATGTGGTTCCCTTCCCTGGCGGCGCTGGAACTGCTGGGGGCCGCGTTGGTCGCGTTGCTTGTGGTGCGCGCGGCTGCCGATATTTGCCGTCAGGCCGTGCATACCCTCCTGGACGGCAATGCCGGCCCGGAAGTGAACAAACGCATCCATGATTTTACGCTCGGCGTTGCCGGGGTCAAGGACATTCACAACTTGCGTTCGCGTCTTGTCGGGCAAGGACTGCTTCTGGATATGCATGTATCCGTAGACGGCGCTGTGAGCCTGCTGGAAGCCCACGAAACCGCACACCGGGTCGAGGAAGCGTTGTATACGCCGGAGGCCGCGGAATATATCGGCAGAGAAATCATGGACGCCCTGGTCCATATTGACCCCTGGCTTCAAACTTCCGATGATGCCCCGCCTGGATACGCCGGTGGATAACGTCCTTATCGCCTCTGTACAAGCCTCGGCATTTCGGCTATCCGACGCAAAGCGGCCCTGCATGTGCAGACCGACAAACATGATGCCGGCGCGTTATCCGTCGGCATGAATACAGAAGGAGTCTTTATGTCCGCCAAGAAAATCCTGCTCCTCGCCGGAGATTATGTTGAAGATTACGAAATCATGGTGCCGTTCCAAGCCCTGCTGGCCGTCGGACATACCGTGCATGCCGTGTGCCCCGGCAAAAAAGCCGGAGAAACGGTGCGCACGGCCGTCCACGACTTTGAGGGCGACCAGACCTATTCGGAAAAACGCGGGCATAATTTCACCCTCAACGCCGATTTCGATACTGTAAAGACGGAACAGTATGATGCCCTGGTCGTGCCCGGCGGCCGCGCTCCCGAGTACCTGCGCCTGAACCGGCGTGTACTGGACATCGTGCGCGAGTTCGACGCGGCGAAAAAGCCCATCGCTTCCATTTGCCACGGGCCGCAGATACTTGTTTCCGCGGGGATACTCAAGGGTCGCGTATGCACGGCGTATGCGGCCCTTCAGCCCGACGTGCAGGATGCCGGCGCCGAATGGGTGCCCATGAATGAGACCGCATCCAATTCCTGCATTGACGGCAATCTGGTCACTGCCCCGGCTTGGCCGGCCCATCCGGCTTGGCTACGCGATTTTCTCAAGGTGCTGGGGACGAAAATCGAATTGTAATCACAACATACCGAAATGTTTGAGGTGGGCCGGGGGAAGCCGTCAGCCTTGCGCCTGCCCAGGCTGACCCCGGCCGCCTGAGGCGCATACATCAACCCTGCAATGCTCCCATGTTCAGCCTTGCGCCTGCTCAGGGCGAGGCTTCGGGGCAGCGCCCCGGCCGCCGGAAGCATACAACCTAAATTCCCGCAAAGTTTCCCCTACAAGAAAATGTGGAGAGCCAACGCCCTGTAATCATGTGACATAATAGCTTGACAAGCCCTCCTGTGTAGGTTAAAATTATTTTAACCTACAC
>JAITEY010000097.1 GCA_031281815.1 Desulfovibrio sp.
TCTATGATTTCCATGAATTGGCGTGGACGGCCTTTGGCATCCCTTGAAGTGATTGTCAGTCTCATCGCAGGGACAAGCACGAAAACAGGACTGAAGATAGAGGCGTCTAAAAGCGACAAGGAGTATGCATGCGGCACAAAGATTTCTGATGCCGAACTCCGGAAACTCAGAATGCTCAAGGGTGACTTCCATCTGGAGTGGAATTATTGGATCCGACCGCGTAAATGTTAAGATAATTAATGAAGAACTCCTAAGGCCCCGGCCTCATCCGGGTCGGCGATTCCCCGCCCCAGAGTTTCGATTATCCCGCGCTTGAGACGGTCACATCCGGTCATGCGGTAGTTGAGACCTGCAATCCCGGAAAATATATCTATGTTTGTAATTTTAAGCTTGGGAAGATGCGGATAAAACGACGCTTACACTGCAACGTCGCCTCCCGTGCGGAGGCGTGGATTGAAACCTCCCCGGCGACAGCGCAAAAGCCGCCGAACTTCGGTCGCCTCCCGTGCGGAGGCGTGGATTGAAACCAGTTGAGAAAGAGGCTATAGTTACAGCGGTACCGCCTCCCGTGCGGTGGCGTGGATTGAAACACACAGGCCGCCTTCTTCTGCCGTAATCCGCTTTTTTTGCAGCAGAAAGCCGCAAATCCCATAAGGAAACGTTGATGAACGTACTCAGGATGACCGAACTGCCCCTAGCCGGCAAACGCGTCCTTATTCGCGAAGATCTTAACGTGCCGATCCGGGAGGGCAAGATTGAAGGCGAGACCCGCATAACCGCGTCTCTGACCGGTATTCGCTTCGCTCAAAAAGCCGGGGCGCGGGTTATGCTCATGTCCCATCTGGGCCGCCCCAAAGAAGGCGTCTTCAGCGCCGAAGACTCCCTCACCCCGGTGGCGCGACGCCTCACCGAACTTCTGCGCGAAGAAGTGCCCCTGGTGAGCAATTACCTGGACGACTACGCAGCTCCGGCGCCCGGACACGTCGTACTTCTTGAAAACGTGCGCTTCAACAAGGGCGAAGGCAAAGATGACGAAGCCTTGGGCCGAAAATACGCCGCCCTGTGCGATATTTTCGTCATGGACGCCTTCGGCACCGCCCACCGCGCCCAGGCCTCCACCAGCGCCGTCGCCCGCTTTGCCCCCACGGCCTGCGCCGGCCCCCTGCTCTGCGCGGAACTTGACGCCCTCGGCCGCGCCCTGGCACACCCCAAACACCCCCTGACGGCCGTGATCGGCGGTTCCAAAGTGTCCACCAAACTCACCGTCCTCGATAACCTGAGCAAAAAAGTGGACCGCCTGATCGTCGGCGGCGGCATAGCCAACAATTTTCTCAAAGCCGCCGGCTATGAAATCGGCAAATCTCTGTATGAACCGGACCTGGTCGGCGAAGCCGCCCGGCTTGCCGCAGCCGCCAAACAGGCCGGAGGCGAAATTCCCCTGCCCGTGGACGTGGTCGTCGGCTCGGAATTTTCCGAAAACAGCTCGGCCGTTGTGAAAAAAACAACCGAAACAGGACCGGACGACATGATTCTGGACATCGGGCCGGAAACCTGCCGCCTGTACGAACGCATACTCGCCGAGGCTGAAAGCATAGTCTGGAACGGCCCGGTCGGCGCCTTTGAACTGCCGCAGTTCGCCAAAGGCACCGAGGCCTTGTGCAGAGCCGTCGCCGCAAGCTCGGCCTTTTCCATCGCAGGAGGCGGCGATACCCTGGCGGCTATCGAACAATTCGGACAGGCCGGAGGCATTTCCTACATGTCCACCGGCGGCGGAGCGTTTCTGGAATTCCTGGAAGGCAAAACCCTGCCCGCCGTGGCCGTGCTTGAGGAACGCGCCCGATGACCGGGCGTGACAAGGACGACGGACGCCCCGCGCAGGAACAGCATCGCGCCGGAACGGACGGGCGGTACGGGCACGAACAGGAGCGCGGCGTTGACGACGGACGTCCGGAAAAGGAGCGCAACCCCGCCCGCGACAATCCGCGTTTTACCGGGCCGCCTTGGTCATCCTCCGCCGGTGAAGCCTGGATACGGGTGCCTTTCGGCATGGAGCAGAAACACTCCCGGCGCAGACGGCACCCGATCCTGTTCGGCATCCTCGCGCTGCTCCTGCTCGGCACGGCCTTCATCGGCGGACGCCTCCTCAGTGCACACAGCCTCTTCGGCGGTCCCGTCGTTGCCGTGGCCGAAGTGACCGGACTGATCGTCGATTCCGAAAAGACAGTCGCTTTTCTGGATTCGCTCCGCGAAGACGATGCCGTGCGGGGCGTGCTCGTGCGCATCAACTCGCCCGGAGGGGCAGTCGGCCCGTCCCAGGAAATTTTCGCCGCCGTGAAACGCCTCGCGCAGTCCAAGCCCGTCGTGGCCTCCCTCGGCGCGACGGCTGCCTCCGGCGGCTACTATATCGCTCTGGGCGCCCGTGAAATCGTCAGCGGGCCGTCCACCCTGACCGGAAGCATAGGCGTTAAGATGCAGCTTCCGAATATCGAAGGCCTCATGCGTACCCTGGGCGTTTCCGAAAAAACCCTGCGTACCGGAAACCTCAAGGACGCGGGCAACATCGCGCGTCCGATGACCCCGGAAGAAGAAGCCTACCTCGACGGTCTGCTCGCGGACCTGCACGAAGAATTCGTCCGAACAGTTGCGACGGAACGCCGCCTTTCCCCGGAAGCGGCGCGCAACATCGCCGACGGCAGGGCCGTGACCGGACGCCGCGCCCTGGAACTCGGTCTTGTGGACGCCGTAGGCGATGCCGCGGATGCTCTGACCCGGCTCCAGACCCGTTGCGGACTGGAAAACGGCACATACAAACTGGTGCGCGGGCCGGAAAATGACGAGGGCTGGATCGAACGCCTCTTCGGCGCCGCGCTGGACAGGGCCGTCAACGCCCGGGTAAACGCCGCGCAGCCGCTGTTCAGCTACCGGTGAGGAAACACTGATGTATTCGACGAGGCTCCGCGCCGGCTCCCGCCGGAGTCGACACGACCCGGCGTAAGGCCGACCGGTTCCCCTGTCGGCTCCGCACTTGCCCGAGCCGACTTTCCTCAAACCTGCAACGTCATATCCGGATTCCACACCATGCGCGCATACGGTATTCTTCTGCACATTTCCTCTCTGCCCTCGGCTTGGGGCATTGGCGACCTCGGCCCGGCAGCCTTCCGTTTCGCCGACATTCTGGCCGAAAACAAGGCATCGCTCTGGCAGGTGCTGCCCCTCAACCCCACCGAGCCGGGCCTCGGCAACTCCCCGTACGCAAGCCCCTCGGCCTTTGCCGGAAACCCCCTGTTCATCAGCCCGGAACTGATGCGGCGCGACGGATGGGTGTCCGCGGCCGACCTGGAAACCTCCAGACATTGCGCCGGACGCCTCGACGCCGACCCCGCCCGCATAGACTTTGAAGCCGTACACGCGCAACGCGGGCGTATGTTCCATGCGGCTTTTGAACGCAACAGTCCGCAACTGCGCAACGACCGGGCGTTCCTCACCTTCTGCCGGGAACAGGCATACTGGCTGCACGACTTCGCCCGCTTCGCCACCCTCAGGCGACGCTACAGGGAAGCCCCCTGGTGCGACTGGCCCGAACCCTTGCGCCTGCGCGACGCACACGCCCTCGAAGCATGGGACGCTCAGGCCGAAGCCGACATCCTGCGGGAAAAATTCATCCAGTACCTCTTTCACACGCAATGGCTAAGCCTGCGCGCATACTGCAGAGAACGCGACATCCTGCTGCTCGGCGACGCTCCCTACACCGTGACCCACGACAGCGCAGACTGCTGGTCCAACAGCCGCTGTTTCAAACTGGACGACGACATGCGCCCGTCCGCCGTGTCCGGCGTGCCGCCGGACTACTTCAGCGCCGACGGCCAACGCTGGGGAACCCCCGTCTACAAATGGGACATCATCGCCGCCGAGGGCTTTGACTGGTGGAAAAAACGTTTCGACCACGCCCTGTCGCTCGTGGACTTGCTGCGCCTTGACCATTTCCGGGGATTTTGCGCATACTGGGAAATCCCCGCCGCGGAAAAAACCGCCGTCAACGGACGCTGGCGCAAAGCGCCGGCCGCGGAATTCCTTCAATCCCTGCACGACCACTTCGGCGCCCTGCCCTTCCTGGGCGAAGACCTCGGCGTCATCACCGAAGACGTGCGCGAAGTCATGGAACGCTTCGATCTGCCCGGCATGCACGTCCTGCAGTTCGCGTTCGGCGGCGACACAGGCGACAACCCCAACGCCCCGCACAACCACGGCAAGCGCTCCTTCGTGTACACCGGAACCCACGACAACGCGCCGACAAAAGCCTGGTTTGCCGAACTCGGTCCCGCAGAACGCGACAACTTTTCCCTGTACTGCGGACGGCAAACCGACGAAAGCAACGCCTGCCTCATCCTGACACGCATGGCTTTCGCCGGCACGGCCGAATGGTGCGTGCTGCCCGCCCAGGATGTCCTCGCTCTGGGCAACGAAGGGCGCATGAATATTCCGGGCCTGACTGCGGGCAACTGGAGTTGGCGCATGACACCGGAACAACTCGACTCGGAAGCTTGGCGCCGCCCGGCGGAATTCGCCCGCATTTACGGACGGACCGGAAAAACGGCAACGCTCCCTGCCTTCGATATGGACAGCATCTCTGAATAGGGAGAGTAAAGTCGCAAACCATTACGGAACATTTGATGAACGCGCACCCGAAAATTATTGATGCCTTGAACGGTGGGACCCCTTTCTTTTCTATGGAATTTTTTCCGCCCCGCGAGGCGGCGGCCCGACCCGAATTTTTTGCGGCGGTCGACGCCCTGCGCGCAGTCAATCCCCTTTTTGTATCCGTGACTTACGGCGCGGGCGGAGGCACGCGCGCCACCACCCTTGAAATCGCCTCCCGCCTGGCGGGCCTCGGCCTCATTACAATGACCCACCTGACCTGCGTGAGCGCGACGCCGGAGTCCATCCGCGACTATCTCGCGGAACTCGCAGACGCGGGAGTGCGCAACATTCTGGCCCTGCGCGGCGACCCGCCGCAGGACCGGGAGATGCGCTGGGAAGACTGCGCTTTCACATACGCCTCGGATATGGTGCGTTTCGTGCGCCGCGAATACCCGGATTTCGGCATAGCTGTGGCCGCCTACCTGACGCCGCATCCGGAATCGCCGTCCTTTGCCGAAGACAGGCGGCACACCGCCCTGAAACTTGAGGCGGGGAGCGATTTCGCCGTAACGCAGCTTTTTTTCGACAGCAGGGAATACTTTGAATATGTGGAGCGCATGCGTGATCTCGGCATCCACAAGCCCATCGTGCCCGGCGTGTTGCCCGTGCAGAGCCTGGAACTGCTGCGGCGCGTGCTGCGACTCAGCGGCTGCAACATTCCGGCCAAGCTCTATCTGGCTTTGGAAGAGGCGGACCGCAAGGGCGGGGCGCAAAAGGTCAAAGAAGCAGGCGCGGCGCACGCGGTGGAACAGATCAGGACGCTGCTGGCCGGCGGCGCGCCCGGCATCCATCTGTATACGTTGAACAAAGCCGAACTTTGCCTGCGCATTGTCGATGAAGTCGGCCCGCTGTAATCAGGCGGGCGGGAGCGCGGGCGCCCTGTTCCCGCCCGCGCCGGAGTCCGTGCGCCGCGTTCTTGTCTGCCAGTTGCGCCAGATAGGCGACGTGCTGCTGGCGACGCCCGCTGCGGAACTCCTGGCCCGGCACTACCCGCAGGCTGAAATCCACATGTTCACGGAAAAAAATGCCTGCCTGTCCTGGAGAACAATCCCCACATTCACGCTTTCCATGTCCTGGACAAGGACGCCCTGCCCACGCCGCTGCATGAATACCTGTTCTACCTGAAAGCGGCATCGCGTTCCTACGACATCACGGCGGATTTTCAACAACTGCCGCGCTGCCGCGCGATGACGGCCCTTTCTCGAGCCCCGGTGCGCCTGTCCTTTACGCCGCCGTGGTATCTGCGTCCGATTTACAACTACAGCACAAATCCGCGCCCGGCCTACGCCGCCGCCCACAAGGCGGACATCCTGGCGCCCTTGGGCATCACCTGGCAGGGGGAACGCCCACGCATATACCTGACGGAAGTGGAGCGGGCGGCGGCTTCGGAACTGCTGACTGCCCTCGGCCTGCGCGACAAACGTTTCATCAGCGTGGCCGCGAGCCACGCCCACGCCCCGAGGCGCTGGCCGGCGCGTTATTATGCGACGCTTCTGGACATGCTCGCGGATGCTTTGCCCGACTTGGATTTTTTGCTGACATACGGGCCGGGGGAGGAAGACTATGTGCAGGACCTGCGCGCCCGCTGCCGGCGCCGGGAACGCATGGCCGTCCCCGCGGGCGGAATGAGCCTGCGTCTTGCGGCGGCCTGCATGGAGCGGGCGCTGCTGCAGATAGGCAACTGTTCCGCCCCGAGGCATATCGCCGTGGCACTGGATGTACCCAGCCTGACCGTCATCGGCGCGGGCGGCTTGGGTTGGACGTTCCCTTCACCCGAACACGCCCACATCCACGCCGGTCAGTTCACGTCCGTGCCGTGCGCGTTCTGCCGCAAGAATACCTGTAGGAACGGATTGATCTGTTTGGAAAAACTTACTCCGGACCTGGTCTTCTCCGCCGTTATGAAGCACCTGCGGGAGCATTGCGTAAGGCCGGTTTGTTGAGCGGTTACGACATCTTTTCCGGAAGCGGTTTTTTTGCGGGGAACCGCCCCGGCAAATGTTGTCGTGCATGGTCCGGGGCGACGCCCCAAAGAAGGGGTTTGTGAGAAATCATCAGTCTTGTGCCTGCACAGACCGACCCCGGCCGCCGGAGGCGTATCATCCGGATTGTACATCAAAGCCGTGTTCATGCAGTGTTGATTCATCGCCCCAGGTAAGTACGCAGTTTCGTCAGGACTTCCTCCAGGTTCAGGGGTTTACCCACATGGTCGTTCATGCCTGCGGCCAGGCAGGCTTCGACGTCTTCGCGGAACACGTTGGCTGTCATGGCGATGATGGGCACGGAGCGCGCCTGCGGCACATTCAGGGCGCGGATGGCGCGAGTGGCCTCGAAACCGTCCATCTCCGGCATCTGCACATCCATGAAAATCAGGTCATAGTCGTCCGGCGCCTCGCGGAACATGCGCAAGGCCTCGGCGCCGTTTTCGGCGCACACGATTTCCAGGTGGACGGGCTCCAGCAGGGCACAGACAATTTCACGGTTGATGTCCACGTCTTCGGCCAGCAGCATGCGGCGGCCGGAGAAGTCGTCGCTTGCCTCCACGCGCCGCTCGTCGCTCGTGAAGCGCTTGCCCGCGCCCATACACTCGTTGACGCAGTCGACAAGGGAGGACGGAAACAGCGGCTTGGGCAGAAAATGGTCCACGCCGACGGCCGCGGCTTCTTCCTCGGCGGCGCCCCGGTCCGCGGCGGTCATCAGCACGAGCACAGGATGCCCTTCGCAACGTTTTCTGAGTTCGCGGGCAAGTTCTATGCCGTTCATTTCCGGCATTCTCCAATCCAGAAAATACAGATCATAGGGGCCCTGCCGCGCCGTCAACGCCAATGCAGCCGCGCCGCTCTCCGCCGTATCGCAGACGCCCCCCGCGCGACTCACGATTTCCGAGAAGAAGCACAGTGTTTCCGCGTCATCGTCGACAGCGAGCATTTTCAGGGATCTCCAGTCGACGCCGACGGAGGGTACGGCATTGCCCTCTTCGCCGCGCCGGAGCCGTACCGTGAAGAGGAAGGTCGATCCGTTGCCCGGCTCGGATTCAATCCAGATGCGTCCGCCCATCATTTCCACGATGCGCTTGGAAATGGCCAGTCCGAGTCCGGTGCCGCCGAACTTGCGCGAGGTGGTGCTTTCCGCCTGTTGAAAGGATGAGAAGAGCCGCGCCTGTTGTTCTTCGGTGATGCCTATGCCTGTATCAGCAACGGCAAATTGGACGGTACAGAGGTTCTCTTCCTCTTGTTCCAGGGAGGCCGACAGGCGTATGGAGCCGTTTTCCGGCGTAAATTTCACGGCGTTGGAGAGCAGGTTGGTCAGCACCTGCGCCAGACGCTGATCGTCGCCGATGACGGTGCCGGGGATGCCGCGTCCGAGTATGACGTTGAAGTTCTGCTGTTTTTCTTCGATGCGGAAGTTGACGACGTCGACCACCTTGCGGAGCATTTTCTCAAAATTGAAGGGAGCTGGGGAAAGCTCAAGTTTGTTGGCCTCAATCTTCGACATATCCAGAACGTCGTTGATGACCCCGAGCAAGTGCGTGGAAGCTTCTTCTATTTTTTCAAACGCGTAATCCTTGCGCGTTATGTCCGCCGAACCGAGGCCTATGGCCGTCATGCCGATGATGGCGTTCATGGGCGTGCGGATTTCATGGCTCATGTTGGAGAGAAATTCGCTTTTGGCCCGTGTGCCTGCGAGGGCTTCCTCGCGCGCTTTGATGAGTTTGTGGTCCATTTCGTTGCGCAGCCAGGCATTGACGACTATCAACCCGGCCGATTGCAGGATGAGGATATCGTCACGCGAAAAACTCCGTTTTTTCCGGCTGTCCTCGTAGGAAATAAACCCCCACAATTCTCCGCGGATGCTGATGGGCAGCGCCAGCACGGAGCGGATGCCCTGCCGGGCGAAACGGTCCCGTTCCGCCGCCTGCAGATCGTCGACAGGGCCGATAATGAATTGTCCGTCTTCAAATTTCTGCTGCCGGCCCGGCAGGGCATCGTCGTAAGCGGCTTCAATTCTGCATGCGCGGCCGCTCTGCGGATCTCCGGCTTCTTCCCATGCAAACAGGCAACGGTAATGCAGTCTGTCGTCCCGGACAAAATTTTCCCAGACGCGCAGGCGGTCTATATCAGCGCAGTGTGCTATGATTTCCATACTGGACCACAGGTCGTCGTCAAAGCAGGTCTCGTCGGACTGCAGCAAAATCTCCGCTATGCGGTTGACGGCGCCCGTCAGGACGGCGTGACGGTCGCTCTCCATTGCCGTTTCGTTGCGCGCCACGGCGTTGGCCAGCAAAAGACCCGCGGACAGCAGGATATCCACTTCATCAGGGGGAAATTCGCGCTCTCTGCGCAGGTCGTCGAAAGAAACAAAGCCCCAGAAACTGTTCTGCAGAAAAACGGGAATAACCAGGAGGGAAGTGATGCCGTAAGGCGCAAGCCGTTCACGCTCCACGGCGGAAAGGAAACGCACGGGACTGTTGACGTTTTGCTTGGCGGCGAAACGCTCCTCCCAATGCGGAATGCTCTCGAGATAGGCGACACGCATTGTCTTTTCCATGCATTGACGCCAGTCCGCGATACTTTCCTCCCAAGCGAAAACACGGCGGTAAAAGAGCTTACCGTCTTCAAAATGGTTTTTCCAGATGATTATGCGTTGAACGCCGACGCTCGCAGCCATCATGTCCATGCTTTTCCACAGGGCGTCGCCGAACCCGGTCCTGTCCGCGCCCAGCAGTATGAGGGCCGCGTTGTTCACTACGTTCAGCAGTTCTCCTTGCCGGACGAGTTGCGCAACGGGAACTTCTTCTGAAAAAATATAACGACCGGTCGGCTGGCTCATCAGCAATTCCTTGCACCGGGCAGTGTCGTGACAGGCAACACACGGTTGCGGATTATTCAACAGCAATAAACAACAGTACCCGGAGCACATTTTTTTCCGCGCCGGGGAATCATTCTCCCTGCCGGGTCCAGGGCGGAGCCCCGGCTGCCGGAGGCATAAAAATAACGTGTTACACGGCAACAGTCATAATAACGTCAACTGAGGAGAACGTCGGTACGGCGCCGTTCAACGCGGCGCGGTTCCGGCCGTCTCGCGCGCAAAGCTTTGTATGCCGTCGGCGATGCCTTCGCATTGCCTTGTAAGGTAGGCTTCCGACTTCAGGTTCGCCGCGTCGTCTTTATTGGTGATATAGCCGAACTCAACGAGGACCGCGGGCATGCGCGCCCCGATCAGCACATAGAACGGGGCCGCGCGCACCCCGTTGTCGAAAGTGGGCAGCCCGTTCCTGCGGAGGCTGTTCAGTATACCACGGTGCACTGTTTCGGCCAGACGGCGCGATTCCCTGACTTTGGAACCGAGCATGAGGTCGGTAAGAATGAATTGGAGATCGCTGATTTTGCTCACCGGCACTCCGTTTTCGCGGGCGGCCGCTGTGGCCGCGTCGCCCGTCTTGGCCTCACTCAGATAATATGTTTCAAACCCGCGCACGGACGGCTTGGGGTTGGCGTTGACGTGCAGGGAGATGAAAAGATCGGCCTTTTTCGCGTTGGCGGCGTCCGGCCGTTGCTGAAGAGTAAGATATCTGTTTCCGGAGCGGGTGTAAAGAACGGTAAACCCGCGCCGGCGCAGAATCGCGCCCAGGCGTTCGGCCGCGTTCAGAGTGAAGTTTTTCTCCACAATGCCCGCCGCCTCAGCGCCGGGGTCTTTGCCGCCGTGCCCGGCGTCGAGCATGATGACCTTGACTTCCAGGCCGAGTTGGGCAAGCAGTTCGTCCCGCTTGTCGTCGCCCTTGTCGCCGCGTTTGCCGGCGTTTTTGCCGGTAGGCGCGGCTTGTCCGGCGGCGGTTTTCTTCTGAGCAGACGCGCCGGTTTTTTTCGCCGCCGGCGTGGTCCCGGTCTGCATCTTCTTTGCCGCCGGCGCGCTTGTTTTTTTCGCAGCCTGCGCAGCCGGGGAAGAGGCAGCGGCCCGGCAGTCGCCCGCGCCGGAAACGCTCAGGACCGTCAGAAGCAGGCAACAGACAAGCAGCCTCAACAGCGCGGAGAAAAAAAACGTTGCGGGGGACGGTGCGGTCCTTGCGGCGCACAGCCCCCCGCGAAACGGGCCGGAAAGTCCGGCCCGCAGCCTCCGGGGAAACCGGCTAGAAGGTCTGGCCCATGGAAAACTCGAAACGCCCACTGCTTCTGTGCCCGCTGCGATCTTCGTCGAAGGGAATGCCGTAGGAGAAGCGCAAGTCGCCCATGGGCGAGCGCCAACGCATTTCAAGCCCGGCGGATTTCAGAATTTCCTTGTCCCACTTATAGGCGCGGTCCGCGTCCACGTTGAAGCCCATATCGTAGAAGGGAACCATATACAGCCCCGCCTCGCTGCTCAGGGTATAAATATACTCCAGATTCATGAAGGCCATGCGCGTACCGCCGATGCGATCGCCCGTCCTCGGGTCCCTGGGCACAATGTCTTCGCTGTCGTAACCGCGCACGGTATTCATGCCGCCCATCCAGAAGCGCTCGAAGACCGGCACCTCGCCCTCGCCGTTTTCCAATATGGCCATGCCCTTGATGCGCCCGTGCAGCACATGGTCCTTCCAAAGCTGGTAGTAGGTCTGGTGTTCGGCTGAAAGGGTGATGAAGGAGTCGTCGCCGCCCAGCAGCCCGCCGCCGTATTCCACACCCAGGATGTCTATGTTGCCGGAGGTGGGATTTTCCCGGTCCGTGGAGTCGCGCACGAGGCGGAGCAGTCCCACGCTGGTGTAGCGGACGCCGTCGGCATAGTCGCGGATCAGTCTGGCCGCGTTGTCGTTGGTGTCGTATATTTCATACTGGTCCAAACGGTAGCCCCAGCCTATGGAAGTGTATTCGCCCAGGGGGTAGGCGAAGCGCAGCACGCCGCCCGTCGTTCTTTTGGTGAAGTCTATGTAGTCGTCGCGCCAATGGTAGACATCCATGCCCACGCTCAGGTCCGTATCGTTCCAGCGCGGGTTGCCCATACTCAGGGTGTAGGCGTTGCGCCGGGCGGAAAAAGCCGCCTGGAGCGAAATGTTGTAGCCTTTGCCCCAGAGGTTGCGCTCCATGATGGTGGCGGCCACGCCGACCTTGGAAAAGGTCGAATACCCGACGCCCGCCATGAGCGCCCCGGTGGGCCTTTCCTTGACCTTGACTTTGAGATCCACCTCGTCCTCTTGTCCTGTGGGCGAGAGTTCGACTTCGGCCACTTCGAAGTAGCCGAGCTTGTTCAGGCGTTCCGTGCTGCGGCGGAGTTTGTCGCCTTGGAACTGTTCCCCGTCGGTGAGACGCATTTCGCGCAGGATGACGTTGTCGCGGGTTTTGATGTTGCCTTCCGCGGTCACGCGGCGCACATAATACTTGTTTTTCTTGGCAATGGTGAACACGACGTCCGCAACGTCCGCGCCCCCTTCGCGTTTGCGGGGCGAAGCGTCGATGTCGGCAAAGGCATAGCCGTAATCGGAGTAGAATTCCGTCAGCTTTTTCACGTCGTTCTGCATCTGCGTCAGATTGAACCAGCCGCCGGAGGAGGCCGCCTCGTCCAGACCGATTTCCTGTTTCAGGCGTTCCTCGGTATCAATGAGGTCGCCCGTGAGGACGATGTCGCCCAAGGCGTACTGCGGGCCTTCATGGATGGGGAAGGTGATGACGATGCCGTCGTCGGTGTAGTCGATTTTGGGCGCGGCCACGGTCACGTC
>JAITEY010000120.1 GCA_031281815.1 Desulfovibrio sp.
GCCCTGATGCAGGAACTGGTTTCCGTCAAGGAAGCCGTGCATCCCGCCGAAATACTGTTCACCGCCGATGCCATGTCCGGTCAGGACGCGGCAACCGTCGCCGAAGCCTTTGACCGCGCTCTTGATATCACCGGCGTCATACTCACCAAAATGGACGGCGACGCCCGCGGCGGCGCGGCCCTGTCCGTCAAGTCCGTCACCGGCAAAAGCATCAAGTTCGTCGGGGTGGGCGAAAAAATTTCCGAACTGGAGCTTTTTCACCCGGACCGCGTCGCCGGACGCATCCTGGGCATGGGCGACATGCTCACGCTCATCGAAAAAGCCAGAGAAACCATCGACCGCGAAGAAGCGGAAGAACTGGCGCGCAAATTCCGCAAAGCCGAATTTAATTTTGAAGACTTCCGCACCCAGATGCGGAAAATGAAACAACTCGGCTCCCTCGAAGGTCTGCTGAAACTCATCCCCGGCCTCGGCGACCTGCACAGGAAAATCGGCGACGCGTCGCTGCCGGACAAGGAAATGGCCCGCTTCGAGGCCATGATCTGTTCCATGACCGCCAAAGAGCGCCGCGACCCGAAACTCATCAACCAAAGCCGCAAACGCCGTATAGCCGACGGCAGCGGAATGGCCGTTGCCGACGTGAACCGTCTGCTCAAACAGTTTGAGCAGATGCGCGACATGATGCAGCGGATGGCCGGGGGGGGCGGCAAAATGCCCAAGGGATTGCCGGGGATCGGCGGCAGAATGCCCAAAGGGCTGTCGGGATTCGGCGGCGGAATGCCCCGTATGCCCTTCGGCGGACTGCCCGGACTCGACGCTTCCCTCGCTCCGGGAACGGACTTCGACGGCACAGCCTCAACCTCGTTGCGCTCCGCCGACGAACAAAAAAAACTGCGGCAGAAACGCAAAGACGAGCGCAAACGGAAAAAGAAAAACCGCCGCTGAAGCATTTGCCGACCCAGACATATCCCTACAGAACCAGGAGAACACCATGGCAGTAAAAATCAGACTTACCCGCGCAGGCAGCAAGAAAAAACCCTTTTACCGCATCGTCGCGGCCGACTCCGCTTCCCGCCGCGACGGCCGCCCCCTGGAATACCTGGGCTGGTACAACCCCATGACCGACCCGGCCAAAATGGAAATAGACAAAGAAAAAGTACAGAAATGGCTCGGCCTCGGCGCCGAGGCCACAGACACGGTGCGCAGCCTGCTCAAAAAATCGCAGTAGTTGCCGGCCGGCACCGCCGCGACCGGGACGGGGTTCCCCCATGCTTAAAGAATACCTCGAATTCATTGTCAAATCTCTTGTGGACAAGCCCGATGACGTGCTGGTGACCGAAGTCCCCGGCGAACACGCCGTCGTCTACGAATTGCGCGTCGCCAAAGACGACCTGGGAAAAATCATCGGCCGGCAGGGCCGTACCGCGCGGGCCGTGCGCATCCTTCTCGGAGCGGCGTCCACCCGTCTGAAAAAACGTTCTCTCATGGAAATTGTGGAATAGGCCGACCAAGGGCGAAACACCGTGCTTTCCGGGCATCTGTTCCCCGCCGGCCGCATCGGCAAGGCCCACGGCATACGCGGCGAACTCGTCCTCGTGCCTGCCGTCGATATGCCTGCCCCGCTTCCGGCGGAAATACTCCTCCGTCCCGCACAGGGAGGCACACCCCGTCCCTACACCGTCACACGGAGCAGGCAACACCGCGGTACCTGCATCATAACCTTGGAAGGCATCGAAGACCGCAACGCCGCCGAGACCCTGCGCTCCCACACCCTATTGTTGCCTGCCGAAGCTTTCCCCGCCGACGGGCCTCCTCTGGCCGCACTGTCCGGCATGCGGGTCTTCACCCCGGACGGCTGCGGCGGCGAACGGGAACTGGGTCGCATCGCAAGCGCCGAACGACCGGCCGGACAGACTATCTGGAGCATACTCTCAGAAGACGGCAATGAAATCCTCTTCCCGGCCGTGCAGGAGTTCATACTCTCCCTCGATACCGAAAAAGGCGAAGCCCGCATCGCTCCGCCGCCGGGTCTGCTGGAACTGTACCTGTCGTGAATGTCGGCGAGTCGCCTTCGACTTTCGGCCTGAGCCGGCACAATGTTGATTTATATGCCTCCGGCAGTCGGGGCTCCGCCTCAAGCCCCGCTGGGGCTCCGCCCCATGACCCCGCCGGGGGAAATGATTTCCCCCGGACCCCCTCATCGGGGCCGGCCTGAGCAGGCGCAAGGTCGAGCCGGAAAAAACACATGCACTTCAATATCGTCACGCTGTTTCCCGAATACTTCTCCGGCCCCTTGACCTGCGGGCTGATCGGCAAAGCGCGTGAAACCGGCCTGCTTTCCTTTTCTTTTCACAACCCGCGCGACGCGGCTGAAGACAAACGCCGCACCGTGGACGGCCCTCCTTACGGCGGCGGACCGGGCATGGTCATGCTTCCCGGCCCGCTGTGCAAGACCCTGCGCGGCCTGGGATTCGTCCCGCGCGACGACGCCGGGCCGGGCCCCCTGCTCCTGTTCAAAGCCGGAGGCACCCCCTTCGGGCAGGCGCGGGCGGCCGCCCTCGCCGGGGAAGCGACCCGCTCCGGACACGCGCGGACCCTGACCCTGATCTGCGGACGCTACGAAGGCATCGACGCGCGCGTCGAAGAACTCTTTCCTGCGGAAGCCGTCAGCGTGGGCGATTTCGTGCTCAACGGCGGCGAAACCGCGGCGCTTTGCCTGATTGAAGCCGTATCCCGCCTTCTGCCGGGCTTCATGGGGGACGAGCGCTCGGGTGAGGAAGAAAGCTTTGCGCCGGGTCCCGGCGGCGGATTGCCGGAATACCCGCAGTACACCAGGCCGGAGGTATTTGAGGGCCTCGCCGTCCCGAAAATCCTGCTCTCGGGCGACCATGCGGGCATCGCCCTCTGGCGCCGGCAGGCTTCCCTGCTCGCCGCGCTGCACGTCCGGCCCGAACTTGCGGCGGCCGCCGCCCTGAGCCCGGACGACCGCGCCTGGCTGCAAAGCGTCCCCCGACCGGCGGTCGGGCGCAATCTCTACTGCGCCCTCGTGCACTTCCCCGTACTGGACCGGGAAGACAATCCCGGCACGGCCTCGTTGACAAACCTCGACATTCATGATATCGCCCGCAGTTCATGCTCGTATGGTTTGGGCGGGTTTTACGCGCTGACTCCCCTTGAAGACCAGAGAGCACTGTTGCGTGACATTCTGCGTTACTGGACCGCGGGTCCGGGGGCGCGGACCAACCCCGACCGCGCGCGGGCGCTGGCGTTGGTGCGCGAAGGGCGGGATATCGCCTGCGCCGCCGCCGATCTTGAGCGGAGTACGGGAACGGCGCCCCTGCTTATCGGCACCTCGGCTCGGACCGGTCGGTGCGGTCTGCCGGAGATGTCTTTCGCGGAAATAGCCGGACGCCTGCAAACGCGTCCGGTGCTGTTGCTTTTCGGGACGGGACACGGACTAGCGCCGCACGCGCTGGAAATGTGCGCGGCCGTCGCCCCGCCCCTGCGCGCTTTCGGCGCGTACAACCACCTGTCCGTCCGCGCTGCGGCAGCCGTGACGTTTGACCGCATACTGCACGACTGGGGCTGAAACATCCGCAACCGGCAATCCCGAGCAATGAGGAAGGCATATATGGACATCATCAAAACTATTGAAGCCGAGCACCTGCGTATGGACCTGCCCCGCTTCAGGCCCGGCGACACCGTGAAAGTACACATGCGCATAGTCGAGGGCGAAAAAGAGCGGGTGCAGATATTCCAGGGCAACGTCATCCGCCTGCGCAAGGGGGCAACGGCGGCCACGTTCACGGTGCGAAAAATCTCCGGCGGTGTCGGCGTCGAGCGCGTCTTTCCCCTGCACTCGCCGTTTATCGAAACCGTGGAAGTCGTGCAGGAAGGACAGGTCCGCCGCAGCCGGCTCTTCTATCTTCGCGGACTGAAGGGCAAGGCGGCGCGCATTCGTCCCCGCAGGCACTGGCAACATTGACCCTTGCCGCGCCGCATCCACGGCCCGGGGCGCAAAAGCGGCGCCTTGAAACTGCATCTGAGCGGGGGCGGGCTGCTTGAGGATGCCGCATCAAGTATGCCGTCGCCTGCGGACTCGCCCCCGGAACACGCGGCAGGCGCCGGGGCATCTCCGCCTAGGGGCTGTACAGACTACAGCGACTTTGCCGGACATATCGGCATAGACGAGGCCGGGCGCGGATGCCTGGCCGGTCCCGTGGTTGCCGCCGCCGTGCTTTTTCCGTCTTCTTTCGATTTCTCCGCTGAGCTTCCCGGTCTTGACGATTCCAAACGGCTCAAGCCTGCGAAACGCAG
>JAITEY010000124.1 GCA_031281815.1 Desulfovibrio sp.
TCGGAAGGACAGATTCCGACTGCCGAATTCCGCGATGCGTCGGGAAAAATCTGTGTGAAAACAGGCGATAAGGTGGATGTCTACGTTGCCCGCAAGAACGAATCGGAAGGCACCATCACCCTTTCCTACGAGAAAGCCAAACGCATGCAGCTTTTTGACCAGCTTGAAGAACTGCAGGAAAACAACGGCACCTGCAAAGGGCGCATCCAGCGCCGCATCAAGGGCGGCTATACTGTGGATCTGGGCGGCGTGGAAGCCTTCCTGCCGGGTTCGCATGTGGATCTTCGCCCGGTGCCCGACATGGACGCCCTGGTCAACCAGGAATACGACTTCCGTGTGCTCAAGATAAACCGCAGGCGGAGCAACGTCATCGTTTCCCGCCGCGTGCTGTTGGAAGAAGAGCGCGACGCCAAGCGCAAGGAACTGCTCGGCACGCTGAACGAAAACCAGAAGGTCCGGGGCCGGGTCAAAAACATCACGGAATACGGCGTCTTTGTGGACCTCGGCGGTCTTGACGGTCTGCTGCACATTACCGACATGTCCTGGAAACGCATTCGTCACCCCAAGGAAATGGTCAGCCTCGGCCAGGAACTGGACCTCAAGGTGCTTTCCTTCGACCGGGAAAGCCACAAGGTTTCCCTGGGATTGAAGCAGCTTATTGAAGACCCATGGCAGGGCATCACGGAGAAATTCCCGACCGGAGCGCGCCTTTCCGGCAAAGTTACCAATCTTGTGGATTACGGAGCTTTCATTGAGCTTGAGCCGGGCGTGGAAGGTCTTGTGCATATTTCGGAAATGTCGTGGACGCGCAAGCTGCGCCATCCGTCACAGATGGTCAAGGCCGGCGACGAGGTGGAGGTGATTATTCTGGGCGTCGACCAGGATAAAAAGCGCATCTCCCTGGGGATGAAACAGGTCAGGCCCAACCCCTGGGACATCGTGGCCGAAAAGTTCCCCGAAAATACCGTGCTTGAGGGCTCCATAAAGAACATCACTGAATTCGGCATGTTTATCGGCATTGAAGACGGCATAGACGGCCTCATTCACGTATCCGACATAAGCTGGACCAAAAAAATCCGCCATCCCGGCGAGGCGTATCAGGTCGGCGACGTGGTGCAGGCCAAGGTGCTTACCGTGGACCAGGCCAACGAAAAATTTACCCTGGGCATCAAGCAACTCACCGACGACCCCTGGTCCTGTGTGCCGGAACGTTATCCCGTCGGCACGCTGGTCACCGGACTGGTGACCAATATCACGGATTTCGGCGTCTTTGTGGAAGTGGAAGAGGGCATTGAGGGACTGGTGCATGTTTCGGAAATAAGCGGCAAAAAAATCAAGTCGCCTTCGGAACTGTTCAAGGAAGGCGTGCATATCCAGGCCAAGGTCATCCATGTGTCCGCCGAGGAGCGGCGTCTGGGCCTTTCCGTAAAACAACTCAAGGACGAAGAGGAACGCCGGAAAAACAGGGAACCGCGGGCATCGGCCGGAGATCCCGGCGGCCGGACCCTCGGCGATATCATGAAAGCGGCTGAAGAAACGCGGGACGGAGAGGACGGGCAGGACAACGGACACGAACAGGAGTAAACCGTTCCCCGCGGACGCGGTACAGCCGACGCCGTGAGGCGCGGGTGACGCGGCCGGCATGAACGACGACAGGATACTCTCGGTCACGGCGCTTACGGAAGCCGTGAGAAAGCGTCTGGAAGGCTCTTTCGCCTTTGTCTGGGTGCGCGGGCAGGTAACGGACCTTTCCCGGCCCGCTTCCGGACATGTGTTTTTCGCCCTGCGCGACGAAAACAGCAAACTTGCCGCTGTCTGGTTCAAGGGCGACATGCGGCCCGCGGAACGCTTCGACCCGCTGACCGGCGAAATCTATGAGGACGGTCCGCGTCCCGGCCTCGCCCGGAGCCTGGAAAACGGGCAGGAGATTGTCTGCGCGGGCAGGCTTTCCCTGTATGCTCCGCGCGGCATCTATCGCCTGATAGTGGAATACGCGGCGGAGCAGGGTACAGGCAGACTGCACGAGGAGTTCCTGCGTCTGCGGGCCAAACTGGCCGCCCAAGGCGTTTTCGCGCCCGAGAGAAAACGGCCCCTGCCCGTTCTTCCGCGCCGCATAGCGCTGGTAACTTCGCCGCAGGGCGCGGCCGTGCATGACTTCCTGCGTCTTTCCGGGCAGCGCGGTCCCGGCGCGGAGTTCCGCATTTACCCTGTGCCCGTGCAGGGCGAGGGCGCGCCGCTCAAAATCGTTGAAGCCGTGCGCCGCGCAGCGGCGGAAGGCTGGGCCGAGGTGCTGGTCCTGCTGCGCGGCGGCGGGTCTTTGGAAGACCTCCGGGCGTTCAACGACGAAGATCTCGCTTTGGCCGTGTACCGGTCCCCGATTCCCGTGCTGGCGGGCATCGGGCACGAGGTGGATTTCACCCTGGCGGATCTCGCGGCCGACGTGCGGGCGGCGACGCCCAGCCATGCGGCCCAAATTCTGCTGCCGGAACGCGCGGAACTCTACCGATCGCTGTCGGACTTGCGCGCCGCCCTGCAGGAAACGGCCGAACGCCGTCTGGAGCGGGCATCCGGACGCTTCGTCGATTTGGCGAACGGTCTGCGCAGGCTTTCGCCGCGCAGAACCCTGGAAGCCCGTCGCGAACGTCTGGCCGCCGAACTCCGGCTGTTGCTCGGCGCGGGCAGACTCATGCTGCAGCGCGAGGAAGCGCGGCTCAAACGAGCCTGCGCCGGACTCGCGGCTTGGCCGGAAAGGCTCAAGCTCAGGGCCGCCTCGCTGGAACATCTGATTTTGCGTCTTGAGGCTCTGGACCCGCATGCCCCGCTGCAACGCGGTTATGCGACGGCACGCAAGGCCGACGGCAGCTTTGTCCGGCGCATAAGCGACGTCCTGCCGGGCGAAGCGCTGACCCTTACCGTCACCGACGGCGACATCGCCGTCCGCGTCGAAGGAATACAGGCGGCCGGTTGATTTCGGGGCGCAGCCCCGAGCCCTCGCCGAGCCTGCGCAAGGCCGGGGCGCTGCCCCGGACCCCGCCGGGATCAGACTGAGCAGGCATAAGGCTGATGATTTCCCCAGTCGGCCCTGCGCCGGCTCAGGCCGACTCCCATCATCGGGGTTGATGCGAAAATTTATACGCTACACGGTACTATTCCGGTGTCCGGCCGCCGGAGGCGTAAAAACAAGTGTTACCCGGTCATAGTACAATGTTGATGTATACGCCGAAAAACAACGTTGCGCGGCGCTTTCCGCTCCTTGTCCTGCTTTCCCTGCTTCTGTCCGTCGCGGGTGAAGCCGGAACCCTGCAGGCCGCCGCGTACCGTGAAGGGCGCAGGCCCTTTACCCTCGACATCCCGAAAAACGCTGGCGACGGGGAAGCCTTTGCAGTGCGTTTCGGGGCGGAAGGCGTGAAAGCGCTGGACCTGGACCTGGACGGCAAAACACTGCATATAGGAGCGCCTTCGCCGGCCTCGGGTTTTTTTGAAGCCCTGCTGCCCGTCCCTCTGGATACCAAGAAAAAACGCCTGCGCCTGACCCTGACCGTACAGTGGAATGGAGGGGAGAAAGAGGTGCTGACCCGCGTCGTGCCGGTGAAAAAACGCGCCTACCCCGTGCAGAAACTGACCGTGGACGGGAAATTCGTCAGCCCGCCCCCGGAAGTTGCGGAAAAGATACGCCGCGACCGGGCGGAAATGCGCGCAGCCGTCACGACAATAAGCCCCGCGCAATACTGGCGCCTGCCGCTTGCCCGACCCGTGCCGGGTGAAGTAACCAGCCTTTTCGGGTCGCGCCGCGTGTTCAACGGGGTTCCCAAAAATCCGCACAAGGGCGTTGATTTCGACGCCGTCGCGGGCGAACCCGTCGCCGCCGTCGATGCCGGCGAGGTTGTGCTGGTTTCGGAGCATTACTACGGCGGCAATACGGTGGTTGTGGATCACGGCTTGGGCGTCCTGAGCGCCTACCTGCACCTGTCCGGATTCAACGTGCGCAAGGGGCAACGCGTCGCCCGCGGGGATATTGTCGGCTTTGCGGGCGATACCGGACGGGTGACCGGACCGCACCTGCATCTTTCTTTCTATGTCCTGGGCGAGAGCGTCAACGCGGAGCCCTGCCTTGAAACAGGCCGCCGGTGAGGCTGAACTGTGGCTGAACAGAGTTTTGAACAACACATGCGGCGGCTGGAAGAAATCGTGCGCGAGCTGGAAAGCCTGGACCTGCCCCTGGAAAAAAGCGTTGCCCTGTACCGCGAAGGCCGCGTTGCGGCCCGCGCGTGCCGGGAGTTGCTGGACAAGGCCGAACACGCCGTCCTGCTCTGCGACGAAGATGGCGAACATCCCTTTGTTCCCGCGTCGGCGCCGCCCGAAGCCGACGACAGAGCGGAGTGATTTGTAGACGCGCTTGAACGCAAAACGCGCGGCAAGCGCGGATGGCACAGCGGGAATGCCGGACCGGTTGCGATGAAGTGAGCGAGTGAAACAGAGCGCGGCAAGCGCGGACGGCACAGCGGGAATGCCGGCCTGTTGCGAGGGAGAGGGCGCGTGAACACAGAACGCGCGGCAAGCGCTGAGGATGTCGAAAAAACCCTGCGGATCGAGGCCGGCCGCGTGGACGAGCGCCTCAACGCCTGCCTGCGCGCGGGGGGCTGCCCTCCCGGCCTGCTTGAAGCCATGCGTTACAGTCTTTTTGCAGGCGGCAAGCGCATACGTCCCGTGCTCTGCGTACTCTCTGCGCGCGTTCCCGTCCGGCCTGACCCGGACCTTGCCGATGCCGTGCTGACCTTTGCCTGCGCCCTGGAGTGCATCCACACGTATTCGTTGATCCATGACGATCTTCCGGCCATGGACGACGACGACTTCCGGCGCGGCAGACCCTCCTGCCACAAGCAGTTCGACGAGGCGACAGCCATCCTGGCCGGCGATGCGCTGCTGACGGACGCCTTTGCCCTCGCGGCCGGCAGCGCCGGCCCGGCGCTGCCGGCCGGACGGGTGCTGCGCGCCGTCGCCGCGACGGCAAAGGCGGCGGGGTCGGCGGGCATGGTCGGCGGGCAGTTCCTGGACATGCTGTACACGGGCGGAACGGATCAGAGCCTTGAGGCATTGGCGGCCATGCAGGCCATGAAAACCGGCGCCATGCTGCGCCTGCCCTGCGAGGTCGGAGCGGTGCTGGCCGGGGCTTCTCCGGAGACGGCCGGAGCCCTCGCCCGCTACGGGGTCGCCTTGGGCGCGGCCTTTCAAATCACCGACGACATCCTGGATGTGGCCGGGGATGCCGCCCTGCTCGGTAAACCTGTGGGCAGCGACAGCGCGGCGCGCAAATGCACCTATCCCTCTCTGCTCGGCTTGAAAAAAAGCAGGGAAATCGCGGAACAACACGCAGACAGGGCCGTTGCGGCCCTGAACGGGCTGGAAGGCGAAAGCGCCGCCCTGCTCAGAGGACTCGCCGCCTATGTCGTCAACCGTGTTTTCTGATTCCGTTCGGCGCGAAGGCCGCGCAATGATCCGCCGTCGGCATCGCGAAGCGGAGGCTGTCCGTCCGGCGCAGGGTATGGGCCGCCCGGCGCAGAATACCGACCGCCGCCTGTTGTCGCAAATCCGCAATCCTTCGGATGTAGCCTCCCTCAGCCTTGAAGAACTGCAGATGCTGGCAGGCGAGTTGCGCGAGACCATGGTGCGCACCGTGTCGCGCACGGGCGGCCATCTCGCCGCCTCCCTCGGAGTGGTCGAGCTGACCCTGGCCATGCTCTCGGTCTTTAACGCGCGGCAGGACAAAATCATCTGGGATGTCGGACACCAGACGTACGCCTGGAAGCTCCTCACCGGCCGGGCGGACAGATTTCACACCCTGCGGCAGACGGGCGGCATAAGCGGGTTCCCGAGCCGCGCCGAGAGCCCTTACGACCATTTCGGCACCGGGCATTCCTCCACCTCCGTATCCGCCGCTCTGGGACTGGCCGCGGCGCGGGACCTGGCGGGCGGGAATTATCACGTCGTTTCGGTGATAGGCGACGGCTCGCTCACGGCCGGGCAGGCCTACGAAGGGCTGAATCAGGCGGGCGCCACGGCCGGGCGCTTCATCGTCATTCTCAACGACAACGAAATGTCCATCGCCAAAAACGTCGGCGCCCTCTCCCTGTTCATGAGCCGCAACCTGTCGGCCCGCTGGGTGCGCCGCGTCAAACGCGAAGTGGAAGAGTTCCTCTCCGGCATACCCGGCATAGGCGGCGATCTGCTGGAAATCGCCAGACGCAGCAAGCACAGCTTCAAAAATTTCTTTACCCCCGGCATCCTTTTCGAGGCCCTGCGTTTCAATTACATAGGCGCGGTGGACGGGCACAATATCGAGGAACTGCAGAAAACCCTGCGCCTGGCGGCCGCTCTGGATCGGCCTGTGCTGGTGCACGTGCTGACCCGCAAGGGCAAGGGCTATGCTCCGGCCGAGGCCAACCCCGAACTGTTCCACGGCGTCGGCAGCTTTGAGCCGGAAACCGGCCTACCCCGCAAGGCCGACCCCGACGCCGCCGTAAGCTGGACGGAAGCCTTCAGCCGAGGACTGTGCAAACTGGCGGCAAAGGATGAACGCATCTTCGCCGTAACCGCCGCCATGCCTGAAGGGACGGGCCTGAAAAAATTCGCCGGGCTTTTCCCCCGGCGCTTCGCCGACGTCGGCATCTGCGAACAGCACGCCGTGACCTTTGCCGCGGGGCTGGCCGCCGGAGGCCTGCGCCCCTTCGTCGCCGTCTATTCCACCTTTCTGCAGAGAGCCTATGACCAGATTGTGCACGACGTGTGCCTGCAAAAGCTGCCCGTCACTTTCTGCATAGACCGCGCAGGGCTGGTGGGCGAAGACGGACCGACGCACCACGGGGCCTTTGATCCGGCCTTTCTGCGCCACATCCCCGGCATAACCGTTTTCGCGCCCAAGGACGAGGCCGAACTGCAGCACGGTCTGGCGACGGCCCTGGCCGCGGACGGTCCCTTTGCCCTCCGCTATCCGCGCGGGCCGGGCGCCGGCGTGCCGCTGCCGGACAACTTGGTCCCCCTGCCCGTGGGCCGCGGCGAATATCTGGACAGGGGCGGCGACGGCGCGGCCGTCGTGGCCTTGGGCAACCGCGTCCTGCCTGCCCTGTACGCCGCGCGACGGCTGCGGGAGGAAGGCGGGCCGCGCGTTACCGTTTTCAACGCGCGCTGGATCAAACCCCTGCCCGAAGAAGAACTGCGTGAAATCATCGCCGGACACGATACCGTCGTCCTGGTGGAAGAAGCTTCCCTGGCCTGCGGGTTTTCCTCCGCCGTTCTGGAATTTTTCAACGACAATGCCCTGACGGCAGGGAAAAGGATACTGCGCATGGGTCTGCCGGACGCCTTTGTGGAACACGGCGCCTCCGCGGATCTGCGCCGCCTGCTGAAACTGGACGCGACCGCCGTATACGAAAAACTGCGTGAACTGCTGCGGCCCTGAAGTACCGTGTGCCGTATAAATTTTCGCGCCGGCCCCTATTGAGGGGTGCAGGGGGCATCATTCTCCCTGCCGGGTCCAGGGCGGAGCCTTGGCCGCCGGAGGCATAAAGATAACTTGTTACACGGCAGAAGGGTGTGGAAGAGAGATTCGGCTTCGCACTGCGCGGGGTCGGCCTTGCCTGTCCCGGTCTGCCTGCCTGGGGAACCGTCCGGCGTTTCCCGGGGAAAAATCGACGCGATGCGCTGTTTACGCTTTTCTTGCGGTAAAAAACGTGATAGCGTTGAAACACCTTGCTGCGCGAAGTCTACTTTGTTGATTGACGCATAAATCGAAATCGGCCTGCAGAGGATCGTCAAGGTGTTTGTTCTTATCGGGTTCATCATTGTTCTCGGCTCGGTACTGGGCGGGTACGCCATACACAGCTCCAATTTCGCCGTGCTGGTGCAGCCCAACGAATTGCTGATCATATTCGGGGCGGGCGTCGGTTCCCTTATCGCGTCCAACTCCGCCTTTTCGATCAAGCTGACGGCCGGCGGTCTCAAGCACGTGTTCAGCAACGGCCCCTCAAAGGCCAAGTATATGGATATGCTGGCCCTGCTGTACGGGCTGTTCGCCAAGATGCAGCGCGAGGGCATAATCAGCGTGGAAAAGGATATCGAGCAGCCCGAATCCAGCGCCCTGTTCCAGCGTTTTCCCAACATGGCCAAGGACAAGCACGCCTGTTTTTTCATAGGCGACACCCTGCGTATTTATTTGACTACGGGCAATGCCGGAGAACTGGACAAGCTCATGGGCGTGGACATGAGCGCCATGCACGATGAGGAACTGCTGCCGGCGCACGGACTGTCGCATATGGCCGACTCGCTGCCCGGTCTGGGCATCGTCGCCGCGGTGCTCGGCATAGTCGTCACCATGAGCCACATCAACGACGGCCCGGACGTTCTCGGGCGTTCGGTGGCCGCGGCCCTGGTGGGCACCTTTCTGGGCATACTGCTGTGTTACGGTTTTGTCGGCCCCCTGGGCTCCAAACTGGAAGTGCTGGCGCACGAGAACCATCTGTTCTATCGGGCCATGCGGGAAGCTCTCGCGGCTTCGGTACGCGGTTCATCGCCCATTGTGGCTCTGGAATACGGGCGGCGCGCCATTCCCTTGTCGTTTCGACCCACGTTTCTGGAGATGGAGCAGAAACTTAAGGGGTCATAGCTCGCCTGCAAAGCACACTCGCGTCCATGCGGTTTTGCTCTGCCGGCAGCGGCGGGAACGCGGTCCCGCCTTGCCTCACGAAATGCCGCGCATGCCGGGCATTTCGGCGTGATTTTCTTATCGCGTTTTGCAATTTCGGACGCAAAGTACGGCAATGTTTATCCGGCATCGGAATAACAGGCCGGAACGGAGGATACAATGGCAGGTTCATCCTGGAAAGTCGCATACGCGGACTTTATGACAGCCATGATGGCGTTTTTTTTGGTCATGTGGCTTCTGAACATGGCGCCGCAGGAAACCCTCAAGGGCCTTTCCGGCTATTTTCAAGCCGATGCGCGCAACCTTTCCAACACCATTTCGCCTTACGGCATTTCCAACAACTCGCTGATCCAGTATGTGGACAAGCTGGATACGCGCCCGCCGATGAGCGAGGCGGAAGAATCCGATTACGCCATAGCCCAGAGTCTCAAACAGTACCTGCTCAAGGACGCCGTGCCCTCGGCGGCCAGCGGTCTGACTTCGGACAGTGTGGGCGTGTTGCTGCAGCTGACCTCGGATCTCATGTTCAGGCCCGGCACGGTCGAGTTTACCGCGGAAGGCGAGAAGGCGATGCAGGAAGTCATGAAGGTTATGCAGAAGTACAAAGTGTATCTGGTGGTGCGCGGGCATACGGACAGTACGGAAAGCGGCGCGCCGTACTATCCGTCCAAATGGGAACTGTCCGCGGCCCGGGCCTCTGCCGCCGTCCGTTATCTGATTGCGCGCGGCATTGATCCGATGCTGATGCGCAGCGTGGCCTATGCGGACACCAGACCGCTCGCGCCGGCAGGACCGGGGTCCGCAGCCCGCAACGCGAGGGTTGAATTCAATTTTCACAGGCCGGAAGTCATGTCCACCATTGTCGGTTACTGAGGAAAATTCACCTTGAACCAGAAAAATTATGTGGTTTGGGCGCTGGTGGGCATGATCCTGCTGGTGGCCTTTAATGTTTTCTACCAACAGCCGGTACATAACAGTGAAATTTCCTATACGGATTTTCTCGACCGGGTCAAAAAACAGCAGGTAGCGGAAGTTCTGGTGCAGAGCACCAAGTTTTCCGGCAGCAGGCTCACCGGGCGCCTCAACGACGGCAGCGTCTTTTCGAGCTATGCCCCTGACGATCCCTCTCTTGTGGAAACCATGCTGCAGAACGGGGTGACCATCAAGGCCGGCCCGGCCGAGGAATCGCCCTGGTATGTGATTTTCCTGACCTCATGGGCGCCCATGATCCTGCTCATCCTGTTCTGGGTCTTTTTCATGCGCCAGATGCAGGGGGGCGGAGGGAAAACCATGAGCTTCGGGCGGGCGAGGGCGCGCATGCTTTCCCAGGAGTCGGCCAAGGTCACTTTCGAGAGTGTGGCCGGCGTGGATGAAGCCAAGGAAGAACTGAGCGAGGTCGTGGATTTTCTGTCCAACCCGAAAAAATTTACGCGCCTGGGCGGGCGCATTCCCAAGGGCGTGCTGCTCATCGGGCCTCCCGGCACAGGCAAGACCTTGTTGGCCAAGGCCGTCGCGGGTGAGGCCGGCGTGCCTTTTTTCTCTATTTCCGGATCGGATTTCGTGGAGATGTTTGTGGGTGTCGGCGCATCGCGGGTGCGTGACCTTTTCGCGCAGGGCAAGAAAAACGCGCCCTGCCTTATTTTCATTGACGAGATCGACGCCGTGGGCCGGCAGCGCGGCGCGGGACTCGGCGGCGGACACGACGAGCGCGAGCAGACGTTGAACCAGCTTCTTGTGGAGATGGACGGTTTTGAAGCCAACGAGGGCGTCATCCTCATTGCCGCCACCAACCGTCCGGACGTGTTGGACCCGGCGTTGCAGCGCCCCGGCCGTTTTGACCGCCAGGTGGTCGTGCCGACGCCGGACATCCGGGGCCGCAAGCAGATACTTGAGGTGCACAGTAAACGCACCCCTCTGGACAAAGACGTCAATCTCGAAGTTCTGGCCAAGGGCACGCCGGGTTTCTCGGGGGCCGACCTGGAAAATCTGGTCAACGAAGCGGCCCTCGCCGCCGCCGGGCAAAACAAGGAAGCCCTGAGCATGGCCGATTTCGAGAACGCCAAGGACAAGCTGCTCATGGGCAAGGAGCGGCGCACCATGGTCCAGACCCCCGAGGACCTGAAAAACACGGCCTACCACGAGGCCGGACATGCCGTACTCAACCTGCTCCTGCCCGAAACCGACACCCTCCACAAAGTGACCATCATTCCGCGCGGGCGCGCCTTGGGCGTGACCATGTATCTGCCCGAGGAAGACAAGAACACCCTCAACAAGGTCGAGTTGGAAAGCAAAATCACCATGGCCTTCGGCGGACGCGCGGCCGAGTTGATTATCTTCAACAAACAGACAACCGGCGCGGCCAACGATATCAAGCGGGCCACGGATACGGCGCGGGCCATGGTCTGCAAATGGGGTATGAGCGACGTCATCGGCCCCATGGCTGTCGGCGAGCAGAACCAGGAAGTGTTCATCGGTCGCGAGTGGATAACCAATCGCGAGCACAGCGAGGAAACAGCCCGTATGGTGGACGCGGAGGTCAAGCGCATTATCGACCATGCCGTGCAGGAAGCCGACCGCCTGTTGCGTGAGCACATAGACAGCCTGCATCGCGTGGCCGAGGCGTTGCTGGAGCGCGAAACCATTACCGGCGAGGAGGTTGCCAGGCTTATGCGCGGCGAGAGCCTTCCTCCTCTTGATTTGAAGAGCAACCCGCGCAAACTGACGACTACCAAAGATTTGGAAGAGCAAAATAAACGCGGGGGCGGCGTTTCCGGGAGCGGGGCACAGGAGGCGCAACCTCCGCAGTCTCCCCCCGGCCGCTCCGGACAAGGCACGGATGCTTCCCGCGCGCGGGCGCGGGACGAGACCGTTGCGCCGGATGCGGTGGGAGCCGCGCCTTCCGGTCAGGCGCAGCGCGCGGATGTTGCGGCCGAAGGCGAAGACGCGGAAAGCGTATTGCAGACCTACGATAAATCCGGAAAAACGCAGAAGAAATCTTCCTCCCCGCTCGGCGCGGCCCTGTCCGCCGACGATTCGGACGAAAAGAAAAACGGATAGAGGATGCCTGCGGAGCGTGGCGTCGGTATTTCAGACGGATGACACGGCAAGTCGGAAAACCCGCGCGGCCCGGTCATTTTGCCCGCTCACGGCGTGTTGCCTGCACAGCAACGAACGTAGTCGCGGCTTGACAATGCTTGCGGACATGGGATAGTCGTTCCGTACATAAAAGTCGGCATGCCGACGGCTGCGGAGAGGTGTCCGAGTCGGCCGAAGGAGCTCGCCTGCTAAGCGAGTATGCGGGGACAACCTGCATCGAGAGTTCGAATCTCTCCCTCTCCGCCAGAATTCAAGAAAACCGGCGGGTTACCCATAAGGCGGCCCGCCGGTTTTTGTCGTTTTTTCCGGTCCGCAGGAAAAATTTTCAATTTTCGGAGAAAAGTTCGTTTAAAAGGGATGAAGACGCTTACAGTTTGCTTAGGAGTTGTTCATTGATTATCTTAACATTTATACGATAGGATCCCGATAATTCCACTATG
>JAITEY010000107.1 GCA_031281815.1 Desulfovibrio sp.
CCTTGATCATCGCCCTGGCAATGGTGCTCTTGTCGGCCTCCCCGGCCGAATAAAGAGTGACCCCGACCAGGTAGCATCTGGTCGGGGTCGAAAACTCATCCACCCGTGGTAGCCGTGCATGGGGGGCGCAAACCGCGCCGTGCCGGCCCCGGTTTCTGTGCCCACAGGAACCGGGGTTCCCTTTTTAGATACATCCGCCCGCCGGCAAAGTCAAGACCCGCAGAACCGGTTGTCGCGAGCTGATGATGTCGACAGCAAATTAACTTGACCTGGGGAGGTCGCACATCATTATAGCCTATTGCCTGCGGCAGCAGTTTTACCGTTGCCTTGCTCGTGCTGCGGCCGAGCCGGGACATGTTTCCGTTCCTCAAGACGCGCTATATATATATACAGTATACTGTATACTGTATATACTACGCGCGCGCGTAGTATATAGATATATGTATACTACGCGCGCGCGCAATATAGGGTGAAAGCCGAAAAAAAACTATTGCATTATAAAAAATTTGTGCTATTGTGCTTCTCAAAATCAAGGGGAAAGCCTATGGCCGACGCCGGAGAGCCTGTTACGGTAGGCAAAGATGAAGACAAGGCGGCAACTCACTTGCCGTTCGAGGCAAATGAAGCGTTGCTTACCCGGATTCAGGCAGGCGTCGCCGCGCTTGATGAAGAACAGACAGCAAACTTGTATATCATCCTGGTTCAGCTCGGCCTTATGGCGGAACCGCACGAATGACGGCGCGAAAGGATGCGCTCCGGTTTATCCCGCGGCACAGCGTTTATTTTCGAGAGTCTGTGCATGTCTCCTCTGCATTTCGGCATTACGGCTCAAGCAGCACATTGTCGATAAGTCTTGTCTTCCCGATAAACACGGCCAGCGCGGCCAGGACCGTCTTGCCGATGCGCTCGACGGGAAGCAGCGTATCGGGGTCCACGATTTCAATATAGTCTACGGAAGCCGCCGGCTCGGATTCAATAAGCGCGCGCATGCCGCCGAGCAACGCCGCCGAGTCCCGCACGCCGGCGGCAACCTGTTCCCGCGCCGACGAGAGGGCCTTGAACAGACACAGGGCGGCCCGCCTTTCCGCCGCATCCAGGTGGACATTGCGCGAACTTACGGCAAGCCCGTCCTCTTCCCGCACTGTGGGACAGACAACGACCTCGACGCCCATGTTTAAATCGGCGACCATGCGCCGGACAACCGTCGCCTGCTGCGCGTCTTTCCGCCCGAAATAGGCCCGCTCCGGCCTCAACAGGTTGAACAGTTTGGCGACAACCGTGCACACGCCCGTAAAATGCGTCGGCCGGCTCCTGCCGCACAGCATTTGCGTCAACGCCGCCACGCCGACACTGCTCTGAAAACCTTCCGGATACATTTCCCGCGCCGTGGGATGGAAAATCATGTCCACCCCGGCCTCCCGGCAAAGCGCGGCATCCCGCTCCAGATCCCGGGGATAACGGTCGAGGTCCTCATTCGGGCCGAACTGAATGGGATTGACGAAAATGCTGACGATTACCCGGTCGTTTTCCCGGCGCGCGCGGCGCATCAGGGAAAGGTGTCCCGCATGCAGCCAGCCCATGGTCGGCACAAGTCCGACGCTCAAACCTTCCTTCCTCCACGCGGACGCCGTTGCAAAGGCTTCCGCCAAGCCGGCGATGGTCATTTTCACTGCGCCTGCCCTGTCGCGGTCCATACAGTGTTTTTCAAAAGACCGCCGGCATGTTCGTACGCATGCCGGCTGGTTACGCACCTGTCGCGCTCAATACAGTTTTTTCAAAAAATCGTCGGCTACGGTAAAGGTGTGCTCGGCGGCAGGGAAAACGCCGTCCCGGACCTCCTGCGCATACTGTTTGAAGGCAGCGCGCATCTGCTCGCCTACTTCAGCGTAATGCTTGACGAATTTCGGGGAAAAGTCCGACAGCATGCCGAGCATGTCCGCGTAGACCAGCACCTGTCCGTCACAGGCGTTCCCGGCCCCTATGCCGATGGTCGGTATGGATACCGAACGCGTGACCAACTCCGCCAATCCGGCGGGGATGCATTCCAGCACGACGGCAAAGGCCCCGGCCTGCTCCACCGCTTTGGCCGCGTCAAGCACCTTGCGGGCGCCGGTCTCGTCCTTGCCCTGTACCTTGAACCCTCCGTAGCTGCGTACGGATTGCGGCATAAGGCCCACATGGGCCATCACGGGGATGGACGCTTCGACTACGGCCTTGATTTGCGGACAGACTTCCCGGCCCCCTTCCAATTTTATTGCCTGGGCGCCGGTTTCCTTAAGCAGACGCCCGGCATTGACAAGGGCGTCCCGCACGGAGGTCTGAAAGGACATGAAGGGCATATCCGCAATCACAAGGGCATTTGAAGCCCCGCGCGCCACGGCCCGCGTGTGGTGAATGATGTCCTCCATGGTCACGGACAAGGTATCTTTGCAGCCGAGACTGACCATGCCCAAGGAATCGCCGACGATGATGCCGTTGATCCCGGCTTCGTCCACAAGCTTGGCTATGCTGTAGTCGTAGGCCGTGAGCAGGGCCAGTTTTTCATTTTTTCCCTTGGCCTGCGCGAATGTCGCCACGGTGTTTTTCATTACTCGTTCCTTTACGGTTTGCAATCTCTTGCTTCAGGGAGATTCCCGCTTGACGTCCACAACGCCGGGCATATTTTTTCGGCATCCCTCTCTTCAGGGAGGGGTCAATCCGCCCGCCTCCGTCCGCCGGGGCGGCGTCATCCGGCAGGCGGAGCCGGATGCTGATTGCAACCGGCTGTGCGGGGTCAACCCGCGTTCGGCACAAAGGCCGCGGCCGCCAAGGGCGGCAAGGTCAAGGACAGGGACGGCGCGTTGTTCCATTCGGCAGGTCCGGCGGCGCAGGGCAGAGGATTGCCGATATTGCCGCCTCCGTACAACGCGCTGTCCGTATTGAGAATTTCTTTCCACACGCCTCCGTCCGGACAGGGTATCCTGTAATTCCCGCGCACCACGGGGGTAAAATTGAATACCCAAATCACCGGCGGGCAGCCTTCGGCGCGCCGGACAAAACTGAACACAGAGGCGTTGAAATCCGAACAATCCAACCAGGAAAACCCGCTCCAGTCATGGTCATGGCGGTACATGGCCGGTTCCCGCCGCAAAATCGCGTTCAAATCGCGTACAAGGCGCCGTATGCCGTCGTGGGCGGGGAACGTCGTCAGCACCCAATCCAGTTCCCGGTCATCGCGCCATTCGTTCCATTGGCCGAATTCACCGCCCATGAACAGCAGTTTTTTACCGGGATGCGCCCACATGAACGCATACAAGGCGCGCAGGTTGGCCTGCTGCTCCCACATGTCGCCGGGCATCTTGGACAGCAGCGCGCCTTTGCCGTGCACGACCTCGTCATGGGAAAGCGGCAGAAGAAAGTTCTCCGAAAAGGCGTAGAGCAGGGAAAACGTCAGGGAATTATGATGATACTTGCGGAATATCGGCGGCTTGCTCATATACTGGAGCGTGTCGTGCATCCAGCCCATGTTCCATTTGTAGGTGAAGCCGAGCCCGCCGGCGTAAACAGGGCGTGAAACGCCCGGCCAGGCCGTGGATTCCTCGGCCAGGGTTACGGCTCCCGGCGCTTCGCTGTGGACGACGGTATTGACTTCGCGCAGAAAATCCACGGCATCCAGGTTTTCCCGCCCGCCGTAGCGGTTCGGCTGCCACTCCCCGTCCTTGCGCGAGTAGTCGAG
>JAITEY010000205.1 GCA_031281815.1 Desulfovibrio sp.
ATCGACGGTTTTTTGAATCGCGCCCTGACTGATTCTCAGGGAAAACACCGATTGCAAAAAATCCTGTACAGCCCGACGGCTGTCGCCGTGCGCGCCGGTCAGTTCGACAATTATGGCCGACAGCCTGGGACCGAAACCGGTGCGCAAGGCAAAAGGGAGATGCGCTTTGCCGGTTTTTCCACAGCAAGAACAACGCCCTTTGTACAGAATCACATGGAGCACAGAAAGAACAATTTCCGGCAACTCAATGATCTGATGGGTGTAGTAGGGTTCGAGATTCTCATAGTCCGAGCATCCGCAGGAGCAGCGCTCCGGAAGGTATTTTTGCGTTTCCGTGGGCGGCAGGAGTTGCTGCCGAACACCCCGGCGCTTGCGCTCTTTTTTCGTGGCCTGCGCGGGTATGGTCTGCTTGGCCTTTACGGCAAAAGGAGAATCACTTGACGGAGGTTTGTTTGAATTGGAAGAATTTTTGTTGAGTTTCGCTTCCAGCTCCTCAACTCGTGCTGCAAGCGTCTTCACCCGTGCTTCTGCCGCCATCGTCAGTGCTTGCAGCGCATCAACCTGTGCGAGCAGCGCGTCAACTTGCGCGAGCAGGTGCGCAATCAGCTCTCTCGCTTCCGGCGGCGTCCGGCTGAGTACCTCGGCACTCAGCGGAATTACGGGTAACGGCTTGGTCGTCATGTCTCCTCTCATAGCAGAAAATTTAAAGATTTTCTAGACCCCTGTGAGCGCATACGATCAAAGGGGTCGGCATCAGGTCTGCCCGCTTGCGCGGCCACGGCGGCAAAGTCAATGCCGCGTTCGGCAAGCTGGCGGATAATGTTGGCGCGTTGCCCGGCGTCACTCCAACGGGAGCGCAAATATTCCTGATTCGGGCAGAGGGTGCGCACTTTTTCGGCAGTGTAGTCGGCAAGCGTGACTACGCGAAGCTGTTTGCCGTCGGCGTCCAGTTCATAGACCAGTTCGGCGACGATCTCCACCTGCCCGCCGTCAAAGTAAAACTTGCGTGGAGCGCCGGAAGGCGGATCGTCAACAAGCGGCGGCTCGCCGTCAACCAGAATCTCGGTGGGCGGATGTTCCTCATCGTCGCCAACCGGTTCTTCGGGTGTTTCGATAACTTGATTTTTTGTCCGTCCGTATTCGTCAATTTCTTCCTGCGTGGCAAAAACCGGATCGCCGTCAAAATCAGGATCGGCGAAATTACGCGTGGCCGCGCCTGTGTAATCAAGAATATTGAACCAGAGCTTGCCGTAATCTTCGCGCACACGGGTACCGCGTCCGATGATCTGCTTGAACTCCACCATAGAATTAACCAACCGCACCAGCACTATATTGCGACAGGTGGGGCGTCCAGTCCGGTGGTCAAAAGCTGGGATGTCGTGAGGATAAAAGGACTGCGGGCGTCGGTTTCCACGTCCTGAAATTTCTGCATGTGTCCGCGTCCGATGTCGCCCTCGTCGGCGGTGACGCGGCAGATATAGTTGGGATATTGCCGGACAAGATCGGCGTTCAGGTTGTTCAAAGCGGCCCGCATTTCCGCAGCGTGTTCCTGATCCACGCAAAAGACGATGGTTTTGTCGAACCGCTTGGTCTTTTTCAAAAAATCCGTGAGATGCGCAGCAACAGCCTGAGTGCGGGCGCGCAGAGCCACTCGGCGCTCAAAATCGGCAGTGACGTATTCCCCATCGGGAATTTCCCGGCCGTAGCGGTCGAGGTCATCCTTGCTCGGACGCCAGCCGGCGGCATCCCACTGAGTGACAATACGATGTACGCGGTAGGGAGCCAGAAAGCCGTCTTCAATGCCCTGGCGCAGACTGTACTGATAAATGGGGTTGCCGAAATACAGGTAACTGTCGCGGTTTTCTTCCCGCAGGGGCGTGGCGGTCAGGCCAAGCTGGCAGGCGGGCGCGAAGTATTCAAGAATTTCCCGCCAGTTGGAATTTTCTCCGGCGCTGCCGCGATGGCACTCGTCCACAATGATGAGGTCAAAGAAATCCCGGGCGAATTCCTTGTACAGGCCGGGACGGTTAGCATCCTTGGCAATGGACTGATAGGTGGAAAAATACAGTTCTCGGCTGTGGGTGACGTTGCCTCCTTCAATTTTGTGCCGGGCATCGCCGAAAACGGCAAAGGTTTTATCCTTGGGATCGTCCACAAGAAAAGTACGGTCAGCCAGATAGAGAATACGCGGTTTGCGGGCGGGGTCGCCCTTGATGTTCCACCTGGACGACCAGAGCTTCCAGCAAATCTGGAAAGCCACCACAGTTTTGCCGGTGCCTGTGGCCATGGTGAGCAGGACGCGCTTTTTGCCCTGCGTAATGGCCAATACGGCGCGGTCAATGGCGATGCGCTGATAATAGCGGGACTCTTTTCCGGTGGATATATTGTCGGGAGTGAGTAAATGTCCGGCCGCGTCGTCGTTTAACTTTTCGCCGGCGCGGAGCCGCGCCCAAAGTTCATCCGGCGGGGGGAAGGCGGCAAGGCGGCATTCCAAGCCGGTCAGGCGATCAAATTCGATAATTTCCTTGCCGTTGCCGGCATAGGCGAATTGCAGGCCGAGAATATCCGCATAATCCTTGGCTTGTTGCAGACCGTCGGCGGCGGGCTTGTCTTCGGCTTTGGCCTCGACCACGGCAATGGGGAAATCGCGGGTGTAAAAAAGAAGATAATCAGCGCGTTTGCCCGGACGGCGGGAAACGCGGTTGCCGTGAACCACAATGCGCCCATCCGTAAAGCTGCGTTGTTCGCCAACGGAATGAAGTCCCGACTCCCACCCGGCAGCCTGTAAAGCGGGCGTGATGTATGTGCGGCAGGTGTCGGCTTCGGTGGGCATGAGGTCAGTCTCGAAAGGTTACCGGCGTGTCCATTTTCAAGAAGAGGGACAATACCAGCAAAAACCATGTGCGACAAGTAGGACTGGGCCTTACATCCGCAGCCTCGGTACCCGGCTCCTCTCCCCAGTTCGCTCTACCTGCTGTTCAATATGCCGTTCAAACGCGACAAGAGCGGTTCCAAGTTCTCGCACAATTCGGCCAATTCTTGCAAGCGACGCGTCAATGCTTGCAAATCGGCGTTC
>JAITEY010000215.1 GCA_031281815.1 Desulfovibrio sp.
GGACTTTCTTGGAGGAAGGTTTGGTGGAGATGAGGGGGGTTGAACCCCTGGCCTCCGCATTGCGAACGCGGCGCTCTCCCAACTGAGCTACATCCCCGCCGACCATGTTTGTACACCGAACATCCTCCCGAAGCAAGCCCGTTTCACCGCAGTCGGTAGGAACGGGCAGACCGCGCCGGTTCGGCCGGCCGCCGCAAGGGTTTCATGTTTTGCGCAACAGACCGAGGCGCGTCGGCCTGATTCGCGGGAGCTCGTCACGATTCAAATTGTTTGTCTTCAGGCGCGGGCGGCAGGGCCGGACGTTCGCTTTCGACGGCCGGCAGTATCTGCGGCACGACTTCAATCCCGCCCGGCGGCAGGGCACGGCTGCCTTTCTCCACAATAATCACGCCGGTTTTTTCCAGCACCTCGCGGCGGAATGCGTATTCCTCCCGCATTTTGCGCGTGCGGTAGCGCAACAGCAAAACCCCGGCCACGGCGAAGCAGGCCAGGATGCTCAGGCAGACCAGGAGCATCTCGGCGTGGGGGGCGAAAACCGAGGCCAGCTGGCCCAGAGCGCCGAGCACGCTGTCCAAAGTCAGCAAAGCCGCGCCCAGGAGAATGATCCCCACAAGCAGGGCCACGGCCGGTACGCCGCGCAGGATGCGGAAAAGCCTTGCCGGCCGCTCCGGTAACAGCTCTTCCCATGCCTCGGCATCCGGCGCGGCCTGCCCGCCGGCGCTTTCACGCCCCGCGCGAAGCGTACCGGCAGCGTCCGCAGCGGTCGCGCTTGCCCGGTTGCGCCCGCGGAACAGCCCGACATCCGCAAGATGGACGAACAGCAGGAGCAAAGCCGGGACAAGCAGGGCAGCCGCCGAAAAAGGCAGCAGAGGAAAGGAAAAAACAAAGCGCCCGTCCGGGCCGGTGTACCCGTTGACAAACGCGTACAGCAGCGCCCCGGACGCCAGCATGAACTCCAGGGCGGCCGCGCCGGCCAAAAGATACAGTATGAGTTCGCGGCGCCGGCGCGCGGCCGGCGTTTCACCGGCCGGGTCTGCCGGCCGGGCGCGCTCGTTTGCGGGTTTTTCCCGCGCGTCGGCGGGGCGCGCCCCTTGCCTCCCGTGATTGTCGGCATAACCGGGCACGGGCCGTTGCCCCGCGTTCACAGGGAACTCCGGGGGCTTCGCGCCCCGGCCGTGAGCATCTCCATGCGCCGCATATTCAAACGGCAGACAGCGCAGGCCAAGGCGTCTCCGGCGTCGACCGGCCAGTCAGGCTTGACCCCGAGCATCCTGCCGACCATAAAGGCAACCTGGCTTTTTTCGGCCTGACCCGTGCCCACCAGGGTTTTCTTCACCACAGCGGGCTCGTAGTCGAAAACCGGCACTCCACGGGCCGCGCAGGCCGCCACGGCAACCCCTCTGGCCTGTCCCAGTTTCAGCGCGCTCAGGACATTTTTGTGCGTGAATACCATTTCCACCGCCGCCTCGTCCGGCCGTCCGTCCGCAGCCACTTCCGAAAGCGCGCTGAAGATGAAGGCCAGACGCGCGGAAAAAACGTCTCCTTTGGGCCGGATGACGCCGCAGTCCACAAGACTCAATACGCCCGAACACTCCCGCACCAGACCCCAGCCGAGGCAACGGGAGCCGGGGTCAATGCCCAGCACGGTCAAGGGCGCGCCCATAGTTTCACCACAACGTCCTCCACGGCGGCATGCGCCCGAAATTGCCGGTAGGGCGCGGCCCGGCGCAGCCGGCAACCGGCAGCGGCATGAGAACTATTTTTCCCTTTCGCGCGCGCTCTGTCAAATACCATACAATACGCTGAAATTATTTCATAAAAAATTTTTTTCTTGCATTATGCGCGGGCAGCCGCTACATCTTTCGCAGATACAGTGCTCACGCGCGCGTATCGGGACATTCAAAGGAGGCTCCGATGACCCGCAAGGATCGAATCGAAGGCATTTACAGCAGACGCGAAGTTCTGGACGAGGGAGAGCGCAGGCAGTTTTATCTTATCCAACTCAAAGACCTGCTCTCTTACGCCTTCCGCTATTCCGAGGACGTAAAAAAGCGCTTCGACCGCGCTCAGTTCAATGTGGAAAAATTCCGGCAACTCAGCGATCTGAAGCACATACCCATACTCAAGAAGAAAGAGCTCATTTTCCTCCAATCCATGGGGCCGCGCCTGGGCGGGTTGCTGACCAAGGACATGGGGGAACTGAAACGCATCTTCATTTCCCCCGGCCCCATTTTCGACCCGGAAGACCGCGGCGACGATTACTGGGGATACACGGAAGCCTTTTACTCCGTCGGCTTCCGTCCGGGCGACGTGACCCAGATCACCTTCAATTACCACATGGCTCCGACCGGGCTGATGTTTGAGGAGCCGTTGCGCAACCTGGGTTGCGCCATCATGCCCGCCGGCCCCGGCAATGCCGTGAACCAGCTTGAAATCATGCAGAAACTGCGCGTGCAGGGCTACGTGGGCACGCCGAGCTACCTGACCCACCTGGCCCAAAAAGCCGAGGAACGAGGCATCAACCTGCGCAAGGACATGTTTCTGGAAGTGGCCTTCGTCACCGGCGAAAAGTTTTCGGAAAAAAACCGCAACATGCTGGAGAAAAAATTCGACCTTATCATGCGCCAGGGGTACGGCACGGCGGACGTAGGCTGCATCGG
>JAITEY010000221.1 GCA_031281815.1 Desulfovibrio sp.
AACAATCCGGCCTGCGCCGACGTGGCCCTGGTAGACATGAACATGCCGGGCATGGACGGGCGGGCCGTGCTGGCCCGCCTGCGCGCCGTCAATCCCGCGCTGCCCGTGATCCTGCTCACCGCTTACGGCACCATCAACTCGGCCGTGGAAGTCATGAAAAGCGGCGCCTTCGACTATCTGACCAAGCCCGCGGACAACGACGAACTGCTGCTTACCCTAATCAGGGCTTTTGAATACGGCCGCCTGCAGGAAGAAAACGCCCGCCTGCGCTCCGAACTGTCCGCGGACGATGCCGCGGACCGACTGCTCGGGACGAGCCGGGCCATGCGCAACCTGCGCGACCTTATCCGCCGGGCGGGCCCCAGCGAGGCCACCGTCCTCGTCAGCGGGGAATCCGGCACAGGCAAGGAACTGATCGCCGAAGCCCTGCACGCCTGCAGCGGCCGCTCCGGCAAAGCCCTGATCAAGGTGAACTGCGCGGCCCTGCCCGCACCGCTCCTGGAAAGCGAACTGTTCGGTTATACGCGCGGAGCCTTTACCGGAGCAGTCAAAGACAAGCCGGGTCGTTTTCAACTGGCCTCGGGCGGAACTCTGTTTTTGGATGAAATCGGGGAACTTCCCCAGGATCTTCAGGCAAAGCTGCTGCGCGCCATACAGGACCGCACGGTGGAAGCCTTGGGTTCCGTGCGCCCGACGCCGGTAGATGTGCGCATGATCGCGGCCACCAATAAAGATTTGCGCAAGGCTGCTGCGGAAGGCAGCTTCCGCGAAGACCTCTTCTTCCGTCTCAATGTGTTGGAAATCAAAGCTCCGCCCTTGCGTGACCGGCCGGAAGACCTCCCTTTGCTGACAAGCAGGCTGCTGGAAAAACTCTCCGCGAAAAACCGCAGGAAAATACGCGGCGTCAGTCCGGCCTTTCTCGCCGCCCTCAGCGCCTATGCCTGGCCGGGCAACGTGCGCGAATTGGAAAACATCTTGGAACGCGCCCTTATCTTGAGCCGCTCGGATATGCTGGATACGGATTCCCTGCCTCCGCTCGCGGCCGTGTCCGATACCCCGCTCGGGACGGAAAAATCGCCTGCCGGGGAACAGCCGGCGCTTCCCCTGGAAGAGGCCGAACGCGAAACCCTGCTCCGGACCCTGGCCCGCTGCGGCGGCCACCGGGAAAAAACCGCCGCCGCCTTGGGCATCAGCCGGCGCTCGCTGCAGTATAAACTCAAAAAACTCAATCTGGTCAAACGCTGAGGCCTTTGCCGTGCCGCCGCCTCCTCCTTTTCCGCGCACCTCCCCCGAGACGGCTTCCGGCCCGCGCGGCGTACGCGGGAGCACCCGTGAAGAATCGCCCGCCCTCGCGGGGACGCGCCCTTCCGGCGTACCCGAAGGCGCCCGTTCCTCCCCGGCGCGGTCGACAACATCCGCCTCGGTGCTCGCAGTTCAAGAAGGCGCGGTCCTCCGCCTTATCTTTGCCGGCGTCCTGACGGCCGAAACGTTGCATGCCTTGGAAAAGGCCGTGCCTGATGCCCTGCGTAACGCTCCGGCCGATGTGGTCCTTGACTTGAAGGGCGTGACGCGCCTGGATACCGCGGGCGCCCTGTTCCTGAACCTGACGCTCGACGGCCGGCGCCGCGCCGGGTACTCCTGCGTCCTGCAGGATCCTGGAGAACGCTTCTCTCATGTGCTGTGCATCGCCCGATTGCCTGCCGGAGACAACGAGGCAAACGTCCGGGCCCGCCTCAAAGAGGGCCGAGGGAGGCAGGGAGTCTCGGCCGGGGGGCCGGTCAGGCTCCTTATCGAATTTTTGGAACGCGTGGATGCCGCTCTGTCGGCAAGCCTGCGCTCCATCGGTGCCCTGGTCGGCTTTTTCGGGGCCTTTCTCTGCGTCGGTGGCGGCATGGTCAGACATCCCGGCCGCATGCGTTTCACCTCCCTGGTCTTTCATATGGAGCAATGCGGCCTGCGCGCCGTGCCCATCGTCGCCTTGCTCACCTTCCTTATCGGTATGGTGGTGGCCTACATGGGCGCGCAGCAACTCAGCATGTTCGGCGCGCAGGACTTCGCCGTCAATCTCCTTGAGGTCACCGTGCTGCGGGAAATGGCCGTGCTCATCACCTCCATAGTCGCGGCCGGGCGCACCGCGTCCTCCTTCACTGCCCAGATCGGGGCCATGACGGCCAACGAGGAAACGGCGGCCCTGCTGTCCATGGGCCTTGACCCCCTGGCTTTGCTGGTCGTGCCGCGCGTGTCGGCCATGATCCTCTGCCTGCCCATGCTGGTGTTTCTGGCCGACATCTCGGCGTTGCTGGGCGGCGCCTGCGCCCTGCACTTCAGCCTGGATATGGACCTGCAAGCCTTTATTACCCGTTTTTACGCCGTGGCCAAACTGAAGCACCTTGTCGTCGGCTTGGTCAAGACGCCTTTTTTTGGCGCGGCCATAGCGCTTGTGGGTTGCTTTCACGGATTCCGGGCCACGCGCAACGCGGAGTCCGTGGGCTTTCTGACCACGGTTTCCGTCGTGCAGGCCATCTTTCTGGTGATTTTGCTTGATGCCCTTTTCGCCCTGTTTTTCACCGCAGTGCGCATCTGACGGAAGGAGAAGACATGGTCGAGGAGGAACGCGGCAATCGTGACGGAGCGGAGGACCGGGAACAGCGGAAGTGTACGTTTGCCGGACGCAAAGAGGAATGCGGCAATCGTGACGGAGCGGAGGACATCGTCGTTTCCCTGCGCGGGGTGTGCAACCGCTTCGGCGACCACGCGGTCCACGATAACCTGGATCTGGACATACGGCGCGGTGAGATTCTCGGGTTGATCGGGGAATCCGGCGCGGGCAAATCTGTGCTCCTGCGCTCCATACTCGGCTTGCGACCTCCAAGCGCCGGGAGCGTCAGCATCATGGGTCTGGAGATGGGCAAGGCCGGAGAAAAGGAGAAAAACGCCGTGCGCAGGCGCTGGGGAGTGCTCTTTCAGGACGGGGCGCTGTTTTCATCCTTGAGCGTGGAGGAAAACGCGGCCTTTCCCCTGCGCGAGTTTACGCGTCTGTCCCCGGCGTTGCAGCGGAAAATCGCGCATTTGAAGTTGTTTCTGGCCGGGTTGCCCGCATCGGCATTCGCCAAGTTCCCCGGTGAACTTTCCGGCGGCATGAGAAAGCGGGCCGGACTGGCCCGGGCGCTGGCCCTGGACCCGGACATACTGTTTCTGGACGAACCGACGGCCGGCCTGGATCCCTTGTCCGCGGCCGCCTTCGACCGTCTTGTCCGGACTTTGCGCGACGACCTCAAGCTCACCGTCTGCGTGGTCACGCACGACCTGGACACCCTGTATGCCGTGTGCGACCGTGTGGCCGTATTGGCGGACAAGCACATCAGCGCCGTAGGTGACATAGCATCGCTGCTGCGCCTTGACCATCCCTGGATACAGGAATACTTCAACGGTCCGCGCGGCCGCGCGGCTTCAAACAGCAAATCAGAGGAGCAGGTATGGAAATACGCGCCAAGTATCTTGCGGTAGGCGTGTTTACCTTGGCTGTATTCGCGGCGGCGACGGCCTTTGCCTTGTGGCTGGCGGACAAAAACATGGGTCGCGGGACCGCCGAGTACGACATTTCTTTTACGGAAAGCGTCAAAGGGCTTTCAGTGAACAGTGATGTGCTGTTTGTCGGCATCCGCGTGGGCCGTGTCGAAAACATCACCATCAGCGACGTAAATCCGGGCGAGGTCAGGGTACGCGTCGTCATTGACGAAGACACCCCCGTCCGTGAAGATTCGCGGGCCAAACTGGACATGCGCGGCATCACCGGAAGCTCGATTGTTTCTATTTCGGGGGGGACGGCGCTCAGTCCCATCATGCGCGCCGCCGGCGGAGAAATTCCCGAAATACCGACGGAGCCTTCCACTCTGAGTGCGGTTGTGTCATCCGTACCGCAGGTGATGGCGAGAATGGAAAACCTGCTGTCCGACGCGAATATCGCGGCTGCGGGCCGCACCGTGCAAGCCCTGGGCACCGTCATGGATGCGCTTGCCGCGCAGGCCGCGACAATAGAAGTCCTGCCGATGAAATACGCGACGGTCGCGGACCGCTTGAGCGCTCTGATTGCGAACATCGACGCCATGCTGGTCAATGATCTTGCTCCCGGTGTGGCGACTTTCCACAGCGCCATGCGGCGCATCGACGACACCATGCTCGGCATCGGACCGGGAATGACGCAGTTTGCCGGCCAGGGGCTTGCTGAGCTGCGTCTGCTCACGGCGGACCTGCGCAACCTGACGCAGGCCGCAACGCGCGCTGTCCGCAAGCTGGAAAACGATCCCAGGCGCTTTTTCTTCGGGGATCAAAACAAGGAATTCAACAACTGATGAACGCCCACCGGAAAGCCCCCGTTTCTTCTTCTGCGTTGTCGCCGTTGATATTCCTGCTTATTCCGGCCTTCTGTCTTGCCGGGTGCGGGAGCCTGCTGAATTCCGGCCCGGCGCCGACGCGCCTCCTGCTCAAGCCGACGCTGCCCCATCACACGCCCGGCCGCACGGTAAACAAACAGCTCGTGGCGGCCGCGCCGACGAGCGGCAATATACCCGCCGGTGACGGCATAACCGTTGTCTTCAGGAACAGGGAAATACGTATGCTCGCCGCCGCGCGTTGGACGTCGGAGGTGCCGTTGCTGATACAACGCAGTCTGGTCGACGCGCTGGAAGCAACGGGAGGGTTGCGCGGGGTCGGTGACGACACGATGGGGCTGCAGGCCGACGTCCGGCTGCTGACGGACATCAGGGAGTTCGGCCTGCGCTGGGGAGAGGACGATGCCCTGCCCGTTGGGGTCTTCGCCGCCGTTTTCCGCCTTCTCGACCTGCGCACCGGGCGGATATCGGAATCGTTGCATGTTGAAACAACGGCGCCGGCGGCGGGGAAGAGCAACACCGATCTGGCCCTGGCCTGTGAAGCAGCCTTGGGCAAAGGGTTGGCGCAATGCGCCGCTTGGGTGCTCGCGGGGCTATGAAGACGAAAATCGGAAAACGGTTGACGTTCAAACAAGTAACGGGCTGCATCGGCAGCCCGTTTTGTCCTAGGTTCCAGCATCAACTATTTGATGCCTATCGCCTCAATTTCAATCAGGGCATCCCTGGGGATACGGGCCACCTGCACACAGGAACGCGCAGGGGTATTTCCGGTAAAATAGGTACCGTATATTTCGTTTACCTTGCCGAAGTCGTTCAAATCTTTCAGGAAAATAGTTACCTTGACCGTTTTGTCGAGGGAACTGCCGCCTGCTTCCAGCACCGCCTTCACATTGTCCAAAGATTGTTTGGCCTGAGCTTCTATGCCTTCAGGCATCGTGTTGGTGTCCGGATTCAAAGGTATCTGGCCGGATGTAAAGACAAAATCGTTTACGGCGATACCCTGTGAATAGGGACCTATGGCTTTAGGCGCCTTGGGCGATGCTACGACGACGCGTTCAGCGGCAAAGGCCGATGAAGCGTTGAAAACCAGCAGAACAGCGGCCGAAAGCAGGAAAAACAGTTTTCCGGAAATCATGTCGTCCTCCTTGCATGGATTGAGCGGTTATGAGTACAGATCAGATGAAAGATGGAAATTACCATAGGAAAACAGCTCGCTGCAAGCAGAAAGAAAGCGTGAAAAGAGAGGCGGGGGTGTATGCAAAAAAAATCGTCGACAGGCTGAAACCTTCCGCTTTATACAAGTATCAGCAAAAAATATTATGGAATTTCATCATGTTGCGATATTCTC
>JAITEY010000244.1 GCA_031281815.1 Desulfovibrio sp.
TCCCAGGATACCTTTTCCAGCGGACTGCTCTTGCCGCCCCTGCGGATCATGGGTTCCGTGATGCGGTCCGGCGTGTAAATAACCGGGATGAGCATGGACCCCTTGAGACAGAGCAGGCCGGCATTGTGGTTGTTGGGGTCGCCCTTGACGGCGACAGCCTTGTCGCCCCTGACGCCGACCAGCACGCCGCAACCCGTGCCGCAGTAGCGACAGACTCCCTTGACCCATTTATCCACGCCGTCGTCCTTGCCGGCGGCAGCGAGACAGGGGCCGCCGACCAGACTCAGGGCCGCGGCCGCTGCGGAAGCTTTCAAAAATTCACGTCTTGATACACTCATGGTATTCTCCTCGCGTCTTCCGGGGGGCCGAAGCCCGCGCTCCGCTGTTTCCCGTTCGGGAAATCAGAAAGAGGTTTTGCCGGAAGCCGCCGTTTTTTGATAGGCATCGGCATGCATCGGGGTCTGGTGGCGCGGATGACAGGTGCCGCAGTCCAAACCTCCCCCGAATTTCGCCGTCATGCGTTGCATGGCCGGATCGTGGCAGCGGGAACAAATCATGTTCTGATCCGGGTGCGCGGCAAAGGGTATGGAGCCTTTGCCGTCGGGTTCGCCGTGGCATACCACGCATTTGACCAGCATAACGCCGTGTTTTGATTCCTGCCAGTCCTGGGTGACCTGAGCCGTTACCTTGACGTGGCAGCTCAGGCAATCTTCATAGCCTTCCGGCGCGGCAAGATGGGCGGCTTCGCAACGGACCTCGGGAAAGGCTTTGTCCAGATAGAGAAAAAAGCCTCCGATGCCGATGAGAATGAGGGCCAGGGCCACGCCGGCTGTTTTCATGTTACTCGGCATCGTGCGCCTCCTCGTTATTCTGCATGCGTTCGGCGAAAAGCCGGTTTACTTCCAACCTGCGGTCGAATTCCGGAAGATGCGCGAGATTGATGTGGCAGCCGACGCATTTGCTTGAAGCCTGCCCGTTTTTTCCCAGGTAGGCGTCATGGGCGATGCGGCCGAGAGCCGTTATCGCCTGCTCGCCCCGCGCGTCCCTGTACAGGTCGTCGTGGCAGAGCCGACAGTTGCCGTCGTCGATAAAGCGGCGGGCCGTTTTCTGCATATCCGCCCTGAGCAGGGGCGCCCCGCCCCGGAACAGATGCATGTACAGATCCTTGAGTCCTGAATAGGTTTTAACGGCCATGTAACGCGGACCGAAGCCCGCCGGGATATGGCAGCGGACGCAGCTTATGTCCCCGCCGTCCTTGTCCCGCGCATGAGAGGAAAAACGCAGTTCCGCCGCCTGTTCTTCCATTTCATGACAGGCGGAAGAACAGAAGGACATGGTGGATGTGGCGGACAACAGCGCATAGGAAACGCCGCAAAACAGCGCAAGGGCGACGGCCGCGATAACCGCGCGGCGATAGGTGTTCTTTTTTTCGGGCATGTCCGGACCTCGTTTGCCGATACGCGCTTCTGCATCGCGGATGCAGGGCGACAGGTGAAGGGAACGCAGCCGTGCCGCGCGCCCCGCCGTTGCCGTGTTTTCCTGCAGTGCCCTCCAGTGGATCCTGCGGTCCGAAAGCCGTCATGCGCAATCGGCATGCGGCGGCAAGCCAAAAAATGCAACCGTTGTATATGCCTCCGGCAGCCGGGGGAACTGGTTTCCAAACGCCGGGCACAACAGAGTGCCGATAATAACGTTGTATATGCCTCCGGCGGCCGGGGGAAATGATTTCCCCCGGACCCCCTCATCATAGTGCCTGGGGAGTTGAGGGGACGAAGTCCCCTTCAGAGGAAATCAATCAACCTTTACTTTTGGTATACTCTACTTGGTATAATGTATGGCATTTTTCCAGCCGGCTTTCAACCCGCATTGTTGTTGGGAGTTGCCGGTTGCGTGCCTGCTGCGGCTGTGCGCGGGATGTGGGCGGCTTTACCTGGGAAGCGGGCATGTCGGCTATGCCTGTGCGCGCTTACTGCGGATGTGCGCGGAGGTGGGCAGAGGCGGGCGGCGGGCTTCAGGGTGAAACGCTGTAGGGAGCGCCCTCGGCGCAGGCGCGGCAGAGGCTGCCGTGGGCGGCGGGGAAGCTTTCGCCGCAACGCGGGCAGACGGCAAGGGGACCGTCGCTTTTCCGGTTCAGCCGGGGGAGGTCCACGGTGACGGGCCGCAAAGTCATTATCGTCGTGCCGGCTTCGGCGATTTGTTGTTCCAGCAAGGCTTCGTCCTGTTCTTGCTTGCTTTTTTCCTTCATAATCCAGGCGCGGATTTCCGGCCATGGGCCGAGCAGTGCCGGGTCCACGCGGGCGCGGACGCCCCGGCCGGTGTATTTGTCGAACAGGGAAAGGGCCGTTTTGCCGTAAGGCGCGACATGCAGGCGCTTGTTGCCCGTGCTGCACGGGGTCAGCAACTGCACGGCGTCGGGCAGACAGTTGTATGTTTCGACCAGGGCCTCAAACAGCACGCCCGCAGGCAGGGCGGCCGCGGCGGCAGTCGTCATGTAGCCGCCGATCAGCAGGCCGGGCGCGGCGTAGCCGTGGAATTTCACGGCAAGCTCCTTGAATTCGGAAAATCGGTAAGGGCCTACGTTCATCAGAAATTCCTCATGGTTTGAAATATCACGTTTCCTTCACGGCTTACCGCTTCCCGCCTGCGCGCGGGCGCTGCCGGGTACTCGTATTGTCGCCTTCGCGGCGCTGCCTGCCTTACCGCTTCCCGCCTGCGGCCGGGTCTTGACGTCCGCGTCACCACTGCATGATTTCCTTGAGCGTCACGGCGTTCAGCATATCCTGCAACCGCGAGGAAACAGCCCGCCAGTTCACGCGGGACGGGCATTGTTGTCCTTCGGGACAACAAGCGGACCGGCCGGTCCGGCACATGCTCAGATCCACGGCATCGTCAAACAGGAGCAGCAGTTCCCCGACGCGGATGTCCGACAGCGCGCGTTTCATGGTAAGGCCGCCGCGCGGGCCGACCGAGCCTTCGGTAATGCCGTGCCGTTTCAGGAGCGCATGGACGTTTTCCAGGGCGCGCTTGGAGGTTCCGATGCGTTCGGCCAAAGCGGCCAGACTGACCGGACGATCCGCCTGGGCGAGCGTACACAGCATACGTATGGCGTACCTGGTGTTCACCGACAGACGCACGGCATATTCCCTCCGTATTGATGCAGACGATATACGCTGTAAACACAGTATCACCGTACACGGGGCAGTGTCCAGAATTTCCGCATGCAGGGGATAGGACATCGCCTTGCGCCGCCGGGAGCTCGCCGGGCGGCGTGTCCGGCTTGAGCCGGAATCTCAAGCGCACAACGCGCTAATAGCATATCGAGATTATTTATTGCATTTACCCTTGACATTATCTCGAATAGGCGTATACTGTATTCGACAAAGTCGGGAAAGTAGTCCTGGCCCGCCATGCGCGCAGCGGCAGGATGCAGACATTCCAGGCTTGGTCGGCGTTCCGCGCCGCGGCGCTTTCGTTTTTCGCGCAGAAAAACGGGAAAAAGCGGCGTTAATGACGAGGCCTCATCACTCAAGCGCCTTCCGCATGCAGCGGCCGCCTTGCGGGAGATTGCCTGAGTTGCCGTACCCAGCGCGGGTCCGGCATCGCACGGAAAACCTGCAGGTTTTTTCTACGGCAGTGTTCATGCCTCCGCTTTTTACATGCGCCGCCCCGTTTCCGGAGCGGCTGAAGGCTTGCTGCACCTTTAAGAAGAGAGTAAGGTGTAAAAAAAGACCTCAGGCATGCGCCCCCTCTCCCGTCGAGCGGCTTTCTAGGCAGCCTTTGTGCGGGAAACAGCCGGCGCATGCCCGCGAAAATAAGTACAACAAAACCGGAAGGGTCGATATCGGCTGAGGCGGGGGTAAGCCTCGGCGGGAAAACATATTTTTCCAAGGCAACCCTGTTGTTGAAAACAGCCGGTGTTTGCCTGCAAAAAAAACACACACAACAAAACCGGAAAGATCGACATCAGCCGGGGCGTCGTGCGCCCCGGCTGAGAATCCTTTTTTGCCGACGATCCTGCAAAATGACCAACAACGTCTTTGTTGCTGTTTTTGCCGGTAACCGGCAAACCCGCACTTTTTTAGCAAACACCTGAAGCAGAGGTATATATGAACCGCTTGAATAATATTAGTGTGAAAAGCAAGTTTCTCGCCGGTATTTTTACCATTTTCGTGCTGAGTATCCTCAGTGCCGCTTTATCCATCTTCAGCATACAGGAACTTGGTGAAAGCGCGAAACTTCAAGAACAAGGAGCAAAACTAAGCCAATCTCTGATTGAACGTGAAGTGCAGCACTTACAATGGGTCAATGCGCTCTCGAATTATCTTGTTGCACCTGATACGGCAGAATTGAAAATCGTCAGAGACCCGACGCTTTGCGGTTTTGGAAAGTGGTACTACAGTATTGAACGAAAAGCGGCGGAAAGATTATTCCCCGCCACTGTTGAGGCTTTCAAGGCCATAGAAACGCCGCATAAGGAACTCCACGCCACCGCCGAGGAAATTGAGAGACTTGTGAAGGCCGGCGATGTCGCCGGCGCCCGGCGCTGTTACGGCGAAAAAACGCTGAACGCGCTGTCTGCCGTCCGCGCACGGTTTGTCGAACTCCGCAAAGCCGTGGACGCGGGGCTCCAACAGCATCAGCAAGCAGCCGAAAAAACCGCTGAGCTTTCCCGCAACCGCGCGATAGTCGCCGGGGCGATTATCTGTCTTACCATACTCGCTCTCTGCGCCGTTCTTTTTTCGAGCGTCCTCAAACCGTTGGAACGCATAGCCCGATATTCCAAAGACTGCATCAAGAACCGTGATGCCGTGCTGGACATGAAACGCCGTGACGAGTTCGGGATGCTGGCGGACAATCTTTCCGAATTGATGGGACACCTGAACAGGGAACTGGCGTTTTCCAGGGGAGTGCTGCGGGGAATATGCGTTCCGTGTTCGGTTTTTTCCCCTGAAGACAGGGTCGTATTCACAAACCGGCAGATGGTGGAACTGCTGGGACGCGGCGGAATGCCCGATGACTACAGGGATATCGCATCGGGGGAATATATCTGGAACGAAAAAGGGCGGGAAACGATTTCGACCCGCGCTCTTCGCCGGAACGAAGCCCTCACCGAGGAAACGGATTTTACAACCCACACCGGCGCTGTACGGCGCGTCCTGGTTTCTTCCGCGCCCTTCCACGACAAGACCGGAGCGATTCTCGGAACGCTTTCCATATGGATTGACCTGACGGAACTGAGCGACAAGCAAAAGGCAGTTGAAGCAAGCGCCCGGCGTATTTCGGAAATTGCGTTGTCCGCGCAGGAGGTGGCCGACGGGGTCTCTACCGCCGCGGCGAATATTTCGGTTCAGGTCGAGCAGTCCGGCCTGGGGGCCGCCAAGCAGCTTGAGAGCGTGACGGAAACGGCGGCCGCCATGACGCAGATGAATCAGGCCGTGATGGAGGTCGCGCGCAGTGCGGGTCAGGCGTCGGATGCAGCCGCCGAAGCCCGCTCGGCGGCGCAGGAAGGCGCGAGCGTCGTCGAACATGTGATCAAGGGCATAGGCACGGTCGAAAAATATGCGGGCGAAGTCAAGGAAGGGATGGGTCGTTTGGGTGAACAGGCAAACGGCATAGGCAGA
>JAITEY010000278.1 GCA_031281815.1 Desulfovibrio sp.
GATTCACCGGCAAGGCTGCCGTGATGTGGAAAATTCGCCATATCGAAGCTTTCAACGCCCTCGAAGCTGCTGCGCTCGACAACGCCCGCGCTGCCGCTCTTGAAGAGGGCCGCAAGGAAGCCCTCGCCGAAGGCCGGCAGCAGGGTATCGCTGAAGGCATCAAAACCGGTATGACCATGAGCGCCGCGAAAAAAGCCATACTCAACAAAATCGTCAGGTATAAAAACATGGGCCTGACCAACGCGGAAGTATCAACACTCGCCGGCCGCCATCCGAGCAACGTGCTGAAGCTCATCGCCCTTGCCCGTAAACTCGGCATGCTGCCCGCGTCCCGCATAAGCCCGCGCCGACTCGCCGTCCTGAAAGCCGGCTCGGAACGAGCCATGCAAGGCTTGCGGCGCGCAAACGCCGTACGCGCGGAGCGTGCCGCCGCCGCCCGTGCCGCAAAGGAGGCCCCCCATGCGTAGCCTCCACACAACCGCGCCGGCGGGAATCTCCCACCCCTACAGCGTTGAGACGTTCCACGGCCCGTACAAAAGCAGGAGCGCCGCAGTCCGCGCCATGCGCCGCATGACCGACCGGACCTATGAAGTCCGTTTCCCCGGCGTATCGCGGCGCTACGTCACCACAGCCGAAGTGACCGAAGGCATGATGCGCGTCATGGAACGCTCCGGCGGATGGGCCGTCCATGTGAGCATCAGGCGCGTACATCTGAATGTACGCATAACCGAACCCGACGGACGGGAACGCGCCCTCCCGCTGGACATCTACGAAGCGCAAAAGGAACGGGCGGCCGAGGCGGCAAGGGCGCGCGCCGCCGAAACCGCAAAGGCGTTCACGGCCTGGGCCGTAGGGGAGGCCGCCTATGCCCGGCCCTGACGTTTCCGGCCCCCTGGCCGACCATGTGTTGGAATTGTACCGGCGAGCAGCTTTCCTTGAAGTGTTTGCCGCCCTGCTGGCGGAATACCCCGACCCGGAAGGCATACTAACGCCGGACAGCTTGAAGGGCCTTTATTATACGGCGCGGGATTTGGCCGCGCTGTCGCGGGCCGTCAACAACCGCGTTTACACGGCAACCTGATTTTCCCCGCATAACCCGCGCATCTTCCTGCAACGGCCTCCCGATTCCGGCATTCTGCCGGGAAACGGAGGCCGATATGAATACTAAGAATACACTTGCAACAGTAGCTGAAAACGCATGCCCGGTCATTGTGAAAGCCGACCCGCGCGAACTTGCCGAAGCCCTGCCCGCCGTGGCGGGTGTACTGAAAGCGGAGGGGCTTTCCCAGAAGGCCGTCACGGCGGCATTGTTGAGCTTGTGCGGCGTCAGGGTTGATTTTTCTGATGTGAAGTCTTTTTCAATTCACGGATTGTAAGGGGAGGCCCTCCTTATGTCCGACAAACCCCACGGCATATACCTGCCCAACGGGAAATTTTTACAATTTGACGCCGCGAGCCTGTCCACCGAAATCGCAACCCGCCAGAACGCCGGCCTTGATTTTGCCGGAATCTCCGCCCTCTGGCTCAACCAACTCCCCGATCCCGACCCGATCCTCCGCAAGCGCGGTGACGACGCCGTTGTCCTCGCCGAACTTTCCGCCGACGACCAGGTCACCACGGCGATGCTCTCCCGCAAAAATCGCGTCCTCAACGCCCCGCAATACGCCTTCCGCCCCGGTGCCCCGGACGGCGAACAGCCGAAGCCTGCCGCGAAAAAGCTCTATGAGGAGCTTATGCGCGATCTTGAGCGGACAAACCTGCGCACCCTCATATCCGGCATCCTAGACGCGCCCTTTTACGGCATGACGCCCCTGGAACTTTTGTGGAGCGGCGCCGGCGGCTGGTGGCACCTGACGGATATCGTCGCCCGGCCGTATCACTGGTTTGCCTTCGACACGGAGAACCGCCCGTTTTTCCGGGGGGAAATGGGATTTGCGGCGGCCGCCTCCGACCCGAAACCGCTCCCGCCCGGCAAGTACGTCATCGTCACGCACCACGCGACTTACGACAACCCCTACGGCCTGCGCCTGCTTTCCCGTTGCCTGTGGCCTGTGGTCTTCAAGCGCGGCGGGCTGCAATTTTACGCAAAGTTTACCGAGCGGCACGGGATGCCCTGGGTTGTGGGCAAGGCGCCGAAAGGCGTTGAATCCAAAGACAAACAGGACATGGCCGCGAGCATGGCCCGCATGGTGCGCGATTGTGTCGCGGTGATCCCCGCCGGCTCCGAAGTGGAGTTTCTGGCGCCCGGCAACACGCAACATACTTTGCACGAGCAGTTTATCGCCCGTCAGGACAAAGCAATCTCCAAGCTGCTCATGGGGCAGACCCTCACCGTCGAAATGGAGGGCCGCAACAACTCCCAGGCCGCCGCGACGACGCACGAGGATGTCGCGGAGGGCCTCGCCGCCTCGGACAAGGCGATGGTTGCCGACGCGATGAACGAGATTGCCTGGCTCTATGCCCGCGTCAATGCCGGGCCGGACGTGCTTGCCCCCCTGTTTGCCTTTGAGGAACCGGAGGACTTGGTAGGGCGCGCCGATCTGGACAAAAAACTCTACGACATGGACGTGGAGTTTCTCCCGCAACACTTTGAGGAGAACTACAATCTCAAACCCGACGAGTTTGCGATGCGCGCGAAGCCGGCCGCGCCGGACCCGGACCCGGACGCCGACGGGGAGGAGGGGGAGCCGGACCCGGAACGCGACCCGAAGGAAAAGCCCGACGGGCCGGAAGAGGAAGCGGATAACGAGGAAAAAGACAAAGCCGGCAAGGAAAAGAAAGGGGAAAAGCCCGCTTCCTTTGCCTCCGCGCCGGGCCGCAAAACCGAGCCTGCCCCGTCGCTCGCCGAGGACGCCCAAGAGCGCCTGGACGCCGTCGTGAAACGCCTGTTGCCCGACGCGCTCAAAGCGAACGGAGAATTTGTCACGCGACTTGAGAACGCGATCAAAGACGCGGAAAGTTTCGACGCGGCGGAACTCGCCCTGGTCGAACTGCTGGCGCCGCGCACAAGTCCCTCCGCTCTGGAAGACCTGCTGGCCCGCGCCATGACTGCCGCCGCCGGCTTCGGCGCGACGGCGGAGCGCTCTGGGATAGGGAAAGGCTGATGGACCTGCCCGACCCGGAAATCATCGCCGCTCCGGTGCAGCCGGAGGCCGCCCTCGCTTTTTGGGCGTGGAAATCCGGCCTGCCCTGGCCGGAAGTCCAAAAGATGGACGAAACCGCTCGCCTGCGGGCTTTTTATGTCACGGGGCTTGCCGAGCACGATGCCGTCGCGGCCGTCAAAGAGGCCCTGCGCCTCGCCAAAGAGAACGGCGAAACGCTCAAACAGTTTCAGGAGCGCATTGCGGACGTGTTCAACAGTCAGGGCTGGCGGGCTTGGCGCGTGGAAAATATCTTTCGGACGAACCTCCAGACCGCCTATATGGCCGGGCGGTGGGCGAAAATGGAGCAGGTCAAGAAAATCC
>JAITEY010000001.1 GCA_031281815.1 Desulfovibrio sp.
AACAGGGCGCGGTCGTAGTCCTCCCGATTTTCGCAGTCCGCGCTGTCCTTGACGTAAACAGGTATGCCCGCCTGAGCGGCCTTTTCCAGAACAGGCGCTCCGGGCCGGTTGGAAATCACGATGCGTACGCGCGCGTCAAGCATGCCTTCATCTATGCTCTTGATGACGGCGGCGACATTGGAACCTACACCGGAGGCCAGGGCGGCAATTTGTAAAGTCATGACAATCTCGTTCGACAAAGAGGGTTAAACATGATTCTTGAGAACGGCAAACCCGCCGGGCGGGTACTGTTGAACACGGTCGCCGGGAACGGCAACCGCGCCGCGCCGTTGAGATTAACCATGATTGCCGGGAACGGCAAGCCCGCCTGTCGGTTGAATCCGGCCGGCGCCGGCGGCAAGCTTCAGGGCGCGGTCCAGCTTGGCCGCCGTGTCCTCCCTGCCCGCCGCCTGCATGACCTGAACAATGTCCGGCCCGTTGACCGCGCCGAGCAGGGCTACGCGCAACGGCCGGCCGACGGCTTTGAACTTCAGTCCCTTTTCTTCGACATAAGCCTGGACGACGGCGTGCAGCGTGTCGCGATCAAAGGTCTCCACGGCGGCCAGCCGTTCGCGAAGTTCCGCAAGATGCGTCCATTCGTCCGGTTCGAGGCTTTCCAACGCGCCCTCCGCATACGTCAGGTCGTCCGCCGGCGTCAGGACGGGACGCATTTGCCCGGCCAGATCCTTCAACGTGCGGGCTCTGCCCTGCAACATGCCGATACAGGCGAGGACGAGTTTCCGGTCGGCGTCCGCGCCGGCTTGCGCTCCGCCTTCCCCGTCGGTTTTCAGGAAAGGCAGCAGTTCGGGCAACAGCGCTTCGGGCGCGTTGCGGCGCATGTGTTCCGCGTTGACCCAGAGGAGCTTCTGCGGGTCGAAAGCCGCCGGGGACCGGTTCAGATTGCCGCCGTCGAACAGTTGCACCAACTCGTCGCGTTCGAAAATTTCACGGTCCCCGCAGCTCCAGCCCAGGCGGACCAGATAATTGACCAACGCGTCGGGCAGGAAACCGTCTTTGTCGTATTCCATGACGGACTTGGCGCCGTGCCGCTTGGACAGCTTCTGCCTGTCCGGCCCCAGACTCATCGGCACATGGCCGAAGACGGGCGGTTCCGCGCCGAACGCCCTGTACAGCAGTATCTGCCTGGGGGTGTTGTTGACGTGGTCGTCGCCGCGCAGCACATGGGTGATGTTCATGGCCGCGTCGTCCACGACTACGGAGAAGTTGTAGGTCGGCGAACCGTCGGCCCGGCGCAGGACCATGTCGTCCAGCTCCGAGGCCTCAAAAGCGAGGCGGCCTTTGACCATGTCGTCGAACTCGATGCGGCCTTCGGCGGGCGCGGCCAGACGCACGGTCCTGCCGGGGCCGGGTCCCAGGCCCAGGTTGCGGCAGCGTCCGTCATAACGGGGTTTTTTGCCTTCGCTCCTGGCCTTTTCACGCGCTGCTTCCACGGTTTCCGGGCTGCATGCGCACCAGTAGGCGTGCCCGGAGGCAAGCAGGCGCTCGACGGCGGCGTCGTAAACGGCAAAGCGGTCTTTCTGAAAAATCGGGTCGCCGTCCCAATCCAGCTTCAGCCTGCGCATGGAGGCCAGTATCGAATCCGTGTACTCCTGCCTGGAACGCTCCAAGTCCGTATCTTCAATGCGCAGGACAAAGCGTCCGCCGTAATGGCGGGCCAGCAGCCAGCAGAACACGGCGGTGCGCGCGCCCCCGATGTGCAGGTGCCCGGTGGGGCTGGGCGCGAAGCGCGTGACCACGCCGCCGGGCGTGAAAAGGGCCGGGGATGATGTTACTTGCATACCACGGCTTTATAGGCCTGCAGAATGCCTTCCGGGCTGGTCAGCGACGGAAACGCGTCCAGAAAGGCGGGGTCGAATTTATCCGTTTTCGGGTCAAGAGCAAAACGGAACGTTATGTCCAGCATCTTCTGCTCTTTGACCCAGGCCGGGAGCGTGTCGCCGGCGAGGGTTCCCGAAACAAGGACGAATTCTTTCCCGTCCTGCTCTTTTTTGAAACTCCAGACCGGGTTCTGCAACATGCCGAAAACCAGACCCTGCACGGTTTTGCCGGAGCAGTCGCCGACCACGGTGTTTTTCACGGAGTCAATTTTGCCCTGTTCGCCGCATCCCGCCGCGAAGAGCGACAGCAGCGCGGCTATAACAAATGTAACCGTTGTACGCATGGTTGTTTCCTTGATTTTGTATGCTTCCGGCGGCCGGGGCGTTGCCCCGAACCCCGCGGGGGATGCACATCCTAAAGTTGGGCTGCTCCAATTTGCGTGTTCCTTTCGGCACAAGCCTAAAACTCCCTGCACCTCAATTGCCGGTTTCACTCTTTGTATCGGGGGCCGGAGGCCCCCGAAAGAGGGGTCCGGGGAAATCATTTCCCCGGCAGGGTCCGGAACGGAGTCCCGGCGGGGTTCGGGGCAGCGCTCCGTCAGGGTTCGGGACGGAGTTCCGATATATTTCAATCCACATCCTATGAATGCCCGCTGCGTCGGTAAACGTCGTGCAGTTGGTCTGAGAATTCCCAGGGTTCTTTGCTGCGTTGCGCTTCGCGTTCGGCGTCTTCGCCCGCGGCGGCGCAGGCGGGGCAGGCTGAGCGCGGCACATGGATGCAGGTCGTCCGGCCGTTGTAGTGGGTGCGGGTGCGGATGACGAGCGTGCCGGGGCAGTTGCCGCAGACGCGCAGGCGTTCCTGTTGTTGTTCGTGGATGCCGTCCGTATCGTAATACACGTCCCTCTCGCGTGTAAACCAGCCGCCGTCCCTGTGGTAGCCGGCCGCCGGGGCGGGGCGTCGGAACGCGCTGAGGGTGCTGTCTCTAAGGCGTTTGATGTAGGCGAGGGACTCCGGGGCGGTCGCGGCGAGGTCTTCGCGCCAGGCGGGTTCGACGACGCGGTTGAAGTCCATGCCGGCGAGGGCCAGGATGACGGCCAGGTTGACGTAGGGCAGAGCGCCCTGAATGGAGTAGCCGCCTTCGAGCACGGCGATATCCGGGTTGATGCTGCTCACCATGCGCGCGTAGCCGCGGGCGGACAGACGCATGTCGGTGATGGGGTCCGAGAAATGGTTGTCCTGGCCGGCGGAGTTGACGACGAGGTCGGGTTTCCAGGCGTCCAGCAGAGGTCGGACGATTTCGTCGGCCGCGTAGAGAAACCCCTCGTCGCCGGTACGCGGGGGCAGGGGGAGGTTGACGGTGAGACCGGCGGCCGAGGGTCCGCCCGCTTCATGGGGGAATCCGGTGCCGGGGTACAGGGTGCGGCCGTCCTGATGAATGCTGATGAAAAGGGTATCGGGGTCGTGCCAGTAGATATCCTGGCTGCCGTCGCCGTGGTGGCAGTCGGTATCCACGACGGCCACGCGGCGGACGCCGAAATCCCTGCGCAGGCGTTCAATCATGATGGCTTCGATGTTGACGGCGCAGAAGCCGCGTCCGCCCTGCACCACCTTCATGGCGTGGTGTCCCGGCGGTC
>JAITEY010000081.1 GCA_031281815.1 Desulfovibrio sp.
CTAAGATTATATGGATCTTCCTGCTTTCGTTGTTGCGGATTGAGCAGTTCGTCCAAGCTGTCCGTACCGAGCAGATTGAGCAAGACAATTTGGAAAATTTGCTGCACGGACATCCTGATCTTGCTCAAAAATTTTTGGTATGCCAGAAGCAGATATACGGTCATAGCAGTATATATTTGAGTAAGCACGGCATTTTCCGTATTGCCGACAAAGCTCTTGATACGCAAATTTTGCTTAATTTCACGGAAAAATATTTCAATCTGCCAGCGGTCTTTGTAAATGTCCGCAATGGTTCTGGCGGACAGGCGAAAATTGTTTGTTAGGAATTGATACTGCTTGCCAGTCTCCGCATCGCGATATCCAATACGGCGCAAACGTAAGGACTTATCTTGATTTGTCACTTCAATGATGTGATCGGAAGTGACGCCAGTTTTACGATTCACTGGGCGGCGCTCCACAAGCTTGTATACGGCTTTGTTTTTAAGGCGAGTCACGAAAAAAATAGACTTTTCGGCAAGAAGACGAAACCAACTGTAGCAGATGTAGCCCTTGTCAAAGGTCACGATGGAACCTTTTGGTAGATTTATACTTTCTGCCATACGAATTTCATGTGTCTTGGCGTTACTTATGTCAGCAAATGCAGGAATATAGCCGTCATGGTCAAGTATAGTATTGATTTTGATGCCACCTTTGTTGTGTCGGTACGCAGCCCAGGGAAACAGCGAAAGGCAAAGAGTTATGACCGTTGCGTCCATGCTGTAAAGCTTGCATTTGAAGCGAAATTTGTGTCGTGGAGCCCGAGGCGAGCATACATTATACATTTCAGCGAATAAATCTTTGAAAAAAAACCTACCGGGCGACTATTGTTTGCATCGGCGAAAGTTGAACGTGCAACGGGCTTAAGGCCCCAATGATAAAGTTTTTTACCGGCCGCTGAGAGAGCGCGGATGCCGTCACGCATGGAGCGCCGGGCAGCCAGCTGGATAAAAGCCATTACAGTGAACTGTGCTTTGAATCCGAACTTGCGGGAAGAGCGCCCAGTCTTATGGCGCTGTTCAAGTTTGCGGAGCGACGGCATAAACCGTCAGAAGGTAACCGATATGTGGGGGGAGGCCAACATGGTATTTAGATGCGTCAGCCCTGCTTGCTGCGTGTGTATAATATGAGCATGCGCCTGAAAAAAAATATCTAGGTACCTATATTTTTTCTTGACACGTCCCGCGAACTTCGCGTACACAAAAAAAACAAAAGGTACCTTTAATTTATGCCGAAGGAGTATACCATGCTTGAAAATCTGAGGAAATTCATCCATACAGGGCACAAGTCGATGCACGGGCACGGGTCGGGCAGGCATCGCTCCCTGTCGGAGTCGAGGGTCCGCACCGACTTCCGGACGCCCGCAACCGCTGCCGACGCATGCCCCCTGTGCGAACAACATTGTCCCCTGAGCGATCCCGGCTGCCGCAAAGGCGAAACCTTTGCCCTGCAACGAACAATACAAGCAAAGAGAACCGCTGTGAATGAACCTACCTCCACAAAGGAAAGCGCTGTGAGCGAACCCACCTCGACAAACGGAACAGGTATGGCTGAACCTGCTGCGACAAGCGAACCTGCCCATACGACGGAAAGCGCCGTCACCAGCGAAACCCTTGTCATGCTGTTTCGCCGGGCCGCGCACAGCATGACGCGTTCGTATCACCGGCACGGCCATTCCCACCACGCTCAGGCTCACGTACTCTCCATCCTCAGGGAAAGGAGTCCTATCAATCAATATGCATTAATGGAAATGCTCAATGTCCGTTCCGCTTCTTTGAGCGAAATACTCGCTAAGCTGGAGCGTAACGGTTTTATACACCGCAGGCGTGATGAACAGGACAAGCGCAGTGTTATCGTCACGGTTACAGAACAGGGCGATGCCGCCATGGCGGAATACCAAAAAGGACTGAGTAAGAGCGCGGACGCGCTTTTCGCTTCACTCTCCGCCGATGAGCGCCGGCAATTGGCCGATATTCTGAACAAGATTATCAACTCCCTGGGACAAGACCTGTCCGGCAGCGAAATGTACCATGACCATTATGGTCATGAACGCAGATACGCGCATGGTCACGGACATCACCATGAACATAGTCATGGACACGAACACGGGCACAATCATGAACATGAACATGAACATGAACACGGTCACGGGCGCAGTCACGGATGCGGTCGCCGGGAAGGTTCGGATGGTGCAACATGAGCGATCATCAGGAACATTTCCAACGTTTTTTGGATGCAGGCGGGTTTCATGCCACACGTCAAAGGCTGTCCGCAGCGGCATTGATCTTTACCGTGCGCGGGCATCATACCCTTGACGAACTGTACGACATCCTTCGGAAGAATATACCCGACATAGGTAAGGCAACACTGTACAGGACCTTGAAGCTGCTGACGGAAGCCGGACTGGTTCTTGAGCTTCACTTCAACGACAGGGCCGCACGCTTTGAGGTTGTTGACCCGCAAAAGCGCCACGACCATCTTATATGCATGAATTGCGGTGCTGTTGTGGAGATTCAAAACCGGTTCTTCAATACTGTGAAGGAACAGTTGTCGGAGGAACAGGAATTTGTTTTCACCGGGCACACGCAATGTCTGTACGGTCTGTGCGCACGGTGTCGCGGGAATGAGAACACAACAACGGATTCGGCAATATTCGGACGGATATCCACCGGAGGATGCTGTGCATGTAACGCTTACCATGAGTAATGCAAAGCGGCCTTGCGCAGAGCGGTCGCTTCTTCCCGGCTCAGGGGACGGCAGCGGCCCTTCGGCAAATCGCCCAACCTGAGCGGACCGAGGCCGGTGCGCTGCAGGCGCAGGACGGTCAAACCCAGATCGCGGCACATGCGCCGTATCTGCCGGTTCACGCCTTGGCGCAACACAAGGGACACGACATGCTCCCCGACAAGTTCCGCCTCGGCCGGCAGCAGGGTGTCGCCTTCGCTCAACGTCATGCCGGAGCGCATGCGCGCCAGCACGGCGGGTGTCGGCGACTCCCTGACCGTCAGCCGGTAGTATCTCGGTATATGCCGGGAAGGGTGGGTCAGCGCATGCGTCAGATAGCCGTCGTCCGTGAGCAGAATCAATCCTTCGGAAAAAAAATCCAGCCGGCCCACAGGGTAAAGACGTTTCTCCCTGAATTTCCCGGGCAGATAATCCAGCACGCAGGGACGGCCTTGGGGATCACGAACGGTACTGAGTACCTGTACAGGTTTGTTCAGCATAAGCAGGCAGTATTGGTCAGTCTTTTCGTCCGCGCGCAACGCGACGACCCGTCCGTTCACGCTGAGCGTGTCCGACAGAGGGTTCACGCGCAGTCCCGGTTCAAGGACCACGGTTCCGTTGACGGCCACGGCGCCTGCGCGTATAAGGTCGTCAGCTTTGCGGCGCGAGCAGATTCCCGCCGTTGCCATGGCTCTGTTCAGGCGGATTTGCGGTATTTCCCCGTGCATACTGTTCCTGAAATATTTTGACGTACATATACCTTAACATAACGGCCGTCACCCCGCACGTTCCGCGACGTTCCGGGCCAAGGCTGCGGAACGGCGCATGGGTCGCGACAACGACATTCTTCTTATCCGGGGCAGAGAAAAAAAACACAGTGCCGACCTGTTGAAGCGCTGCCTCGGCTGTTTTCTTCCTTACAAGCTGCGCATCATTACGGCGGTCTGCGCCATGAGCGCGGCGGGCCTGTGTGATGCGGGCACAGCTTGGCTGGTGAAACCGGCCCTTGATGAAATCTTCATCAACAAAAACTCCTCGGCGCTTCTGCTTATCCCCCCGGCTTTCCTGGGCATTACGGCGCTCAAGGCATTGTTGAAGCTCTTGCAGAACTATTTCATGCAGTACGCCGGACTGCGGGTGCTGGAACAGTTGCGCGGCGAAATCTACCGGAAAATCATTTTCCTGCCCCTGCGCTTTTACGAAGAAACAAGCACGGGCGTGCTGATGTCGCGCATCATGAACGACGTATCGTCCATCTGCGCCAGCATGCCTGCCGTCGTTACCGCCGTGCGCCAAGTCATCACCATGATCGGGCTGCTGTTCGTGATTTTCTACCAGGATGCCGCGCTGGCCCTGCGCGCCGTGCTCTTTCTCCCCTTGGCCTTTCTGCCCTTTCTTTATTTCGGCAGACGCATGCGCAAACTGAGCCGCAGGGGACAGGCTCAGACCGGAGACATTTCCACCGTCCTGCACGAAATCCTGAGCGGCATACGCGTGGTGAAGTCCTTCGGCATGGAGCAAAAGGAACGCGCGCGTTTCGACAAAGAAAACAAACGGCTTCTCCGTACCTCCCTGAAATCCGCCCTGGCGGGCGACCTGTCCTCGTCGACCATGGAACTTGTCGGCGGCATAAGCGTAGGCGTAATCATATGGATAGGGGGCATGCAGGTCATTGACGGCACAGCCACCCCCGGCACGTTTTTTTCTTTTGTCGCGGCCTTGATTATGCTGTATCAGCCGGTCAAGCAACTCAGTGAATCCAACCTTGCCGTGCAGGGCGCGCTGGCCGGTGCGGAACGCGTTTTCGGTCTGCTGGACGACGCGGACCTGACTGTCGAGAAAAACGGCGAACTCAGGGCCGACGGGGAATTTCAGGAACTGCGCTTCGACAATGTGAGCTTCGCATACCCCGACGGCACGCAAGCCCTGAAAGACATCTCGTTTACCCTCCGGGCCGGTGAACGTCTGGCTCTGGTGGGGCCTTCCGGCGCGGGAAAAAGTACTCTGGCCGCTCTCGTGCCACGTTTTTACGCGCCGCAGACCGGGAGTATCCTGTACAACGGACATCCTTTGGAAGACTATGAAACGGCCTCGCTGCGTTCCCGCATCGCCGTCGTTTCCCAGGATGCCTTTTTGTTCAACACGTCCGTACGCGAAAACATTCTTTACAGCCTCCCTGATGCCGGCGACGAACCATGCCGCGCCGCCGCCGATGCGGCGTATGCTGACGAATTCATTGAAAAACTGCCGCAGAGGTACGACACGGTCACGGGTGAACGCGGCGTCAAGCTCTCGGGCGGTCAAAAACAGCGGTTGACCATCGCCAGGGCCATCGCCAAAAACGCTTCGCTGCTCATTCTGGACGAAGCGACCAGCGCTCTGGATTCGCGTTCGGAACGCGTGGTGCAGAAAGCCCTGGACAATCTCATGCGCGGCAGGACAAGCATCGTCATTGCCCATCGCCTGTCCACCATCCTGAGCGCGGACCGCATCCTGGTTCTGGACGGAGGCAGGATAACAGGGCAGGGCAGGCATGCGGAGCTCCTGCTTTCCTGCCCCCTGTATGCCAAACTCTATGCAATGCAGTTCAGAAACGGGGACGGGAATAACCGCGCTGTGGTCACGCCGGCGGCTTCCGGTCTGCGGAGCGCGTTTACGTGAACATTCCGCCCGGTCTTGTCTGCCCGCTGATCAATGTTGTGTACCGGCTGTGGTGTTCGTCCCTGCGTATCGTGCAGACAGGACGGCAAACCCCGGACAGCCTGGACGCCGAAGGACGCCTGCTGATGTTTTGTCTGTTCCACGATGAACTGTTCACACTGATGCGCGTGCGCCGGGACCTGCGGCTCGCCACCGTCGTCAGCCGCAGCCGTGACGGGGAATACCTGGCGCGCCTGCTGCATTCCCTGGGATTGAAAACGGCCAGGGGCTCAAGCTCGCGCGGCGGGCTTTCCGCCCTGAAGGGCATGGAGCGGCTCATGCGCGAGGACCGGCGCCACGGGGTCATTACCGTGGACGGTCCCGTCGGCCCCCGCCATACCGTCAAACAGGGCGCGGTCGTACTGGCTTTCCGCGTACCGGCGCTGCTGGTTCCCGTCCGCCTGTTCCCGAAGCGCGCCGTTATCTTCAAGTCCTGGGACCGTTTTCAACTGCCCCTGCCGTTCAGCCGCGTGGATATCGTCTTCGGCGCACCCTACGCGGTGTCGCTTGCCGAACTCGACCCAAGGGAAGTGGAACGGGAACGCACTGAACTGCAAAAGCGCCTGAACGAATTGCGCTCTCCGGACGCAGACCGGCCTGAGACGGAGCACACTTCTCCGCAGGCAGGATGATGGGGCAGAGACGATGCTGTATGCCCTGTTGAAACGGCTGACCCGCCTGTTGAGCCGCCTGCCGTGGACGGTCCTGCGCAGGGCGGCCTTGGTCGCCGCCTTCTTTTTCTGGCACCTTGCCCCCGCCCGGCGCAGGGAAGCCGTTCAAGCCGTACACAAACATCTTAAAGTATCGGATGAAGAAGCTGTGCGCATTGCCCGGCAGAGTTTTCGGGAAAATTTTCTGTCGTTCCTGGAAATTCTGCACGTGGGCCGTTTTTTCACGGCACAATCGGTACGCGTTGTGCATCACCCGGAAATTAAAGTATTACTTGAACAGGAAACACAGCCGATCATCATCGTCACGGCGCACCTGGGTTCTTGGGAATTGATGGCCGGTCTGTCGACGGATCTCCTGCCTCGGAGGAAGGGGATGGTGGTGGTGCGCAGCCGCAGGAACCGGGCATTGAACCGGCTCATGGCCGAGCTGCGCGGCGCGTGCGGTGTAGAAGTTGTGGACCATCGCCGCGCGTCGGCAATCGTGCTGCCCGGACTCCGGCAGGGAAGCGTCGCGGCCTTTCTGGCGGACCACAATGCAGCCCGCAAGGAGGCAGTATTTCTTCCCTTTCTGGAAGATATCGCAGCGGTGAACATGGGGCCGGCCGGCATGGCCCTGCGGACCAAAGCGGCGGTTTACCCGGTGTTCCTGCTGCGGGACGGCAAAGGCGGGCATATTCTGCACTTTTTCCCGCCCCTGTACACAGAGAATCTGGAAGGAAGCATTCGGGAGCGTATACGGGCAATCGCCGCCTTTTACACGGACGTCGTTGCCGACATGGTGCGCATGTACCCCGAGCAGTGGTTCTGGATGCACAGGCGCTGGAAGACCAGACCTTACGACGATGACGGGCATATGTCGTCAGTAGGGGCTCAATCCCAAGCGTAAGTGGGGGTTCCGCCCCAAGCCCTGTTGGAGCGTTTCAACTTTGAGCAGGCGTATCCCCGCCGAAGGGTATCGACTTGAGCAGGCACAAGACCGACCGGCAAATCATTTCCCTCGGCTGCAGGAGGCATACACAATCAACAGGCAGCGTCCTCTTTTCTGAAGATGTGCGTGCGGACGGTGTAGTCGCGGATATGGCTCAGGGGGATATAGGTCTGTGAGCCGTCGGGTTCCCCGATACGCAGGGTATCTTGCGGCGTGGGCGCACAGGAAAGACAGGTGAAGGAAAGCGTGCCTCCGCCGATAAAACGCACGGTCACGGCATAAACACGGGGGGCGGTCTTGTGCCCGGCAAGAAACAGGGCAAGCGCCACATCCTTTTCCAGGCGTTGCCGCCACTCGCGTTCCATGGCCTCGCGGTTTGCAGCGGTGTCGTGCTCCGGGCACAGGGCGAGTTTCTGGCTGTCGGGTGCGGGGACAAAGCCCCGGACCCTGCCCGTCGACGCATCGCGGCCGCAGATACGGCATGGGATCATGCAAACCTCCGCGCCGTCGCGCGCTCAGTCCCCACAGAGCATGCGCACGGCGCCTTCGAATATCGTCAGACCTGAGGGCGCGCTTTCCCCGCGCGTCCATCCGGGATGATTGGCAGGGTGGTTATAGGCTTCGGGGTGGGGCATAAGGCCGAAAATGCGTCCGGTCGGGTCGCACAGCCCGGCTATCCCCAAAGGCGAGCCGTTCGGGTTGTCGGGGTAGTCCTGCGTGGGCAGGCCGCGTTCGTCCGCGTAGTACAGCACGCAGAGGTTTTCCGCGTGCAACCTGTGCAGCAGACCCTCATCCGCAGGCACCAGACGGCCTTCCCCGTGACGCACCGGCATGTACAGACAATCGAGTCCGCGTGTGAACACGCAGGGACTTTCCCTGTTCACCCGCAACCGGCACCAGCGGTCCTCGAAGCGGGCCGACGCGTTGTGCGTCAGGGAAACCTGGCGTTCCAGGTAGTTGTTGTCCAAAGCCGGGAGCAGGCCGAGTTTGACGAGAAGCTGAAAGCCGTTGCAGATGCCCAGAATAAGCCCGCCGTTGTCCACCAGCGCCAGCAGTTGCTCGGTAAACGACGCGCCGTGCGCGGGCACGGCGTATTTCCAGCGCTGGGCTGCCGCCTGGGCCGCGCCCAGGTCGTCCCCGTCCAGAAAACCGCCGGGAAAAATGATGAAGTTGTAGTCGGCTATACGCCTGCGTCCCGCCGCCAGGTCGGAAAAACAGACCATGTCCGCAACCGCCGCCCCGGCCTTGCGCGCGGCGTAGACGCATTCTTTTTCGCAGTTGACGCCGTAGCCGGTAATCACCAGGACGCGGGCGGACGCCTTTGCGGGCGTGGAGGCCGATATTTTCATTTCTTTTTTTTGCCGGTTAATGTAAAGAAAATCCGCAACACAAAGGGCGCGACCGCTTTTCCTGAGCGGGAGACGGCGCTTGCGGCCAGTATCAATACCCCGGCGGGTAAGCCGTCGTCAACCGCAGGAATACCGGACTATGAGGGAAACAAAATTCATTTTTATAACCGGCGGCGTGCTTTCCTCACTGGGAAAAGGCATGGCCGCCGCTTCCTTGGGCGCTCTGCTCAAAACCCGCGGACTGAGCGTCACCATACAAAAGCTCGACCCCTATATCAACGTGGATCCCGGCACCATGAACCCCACCCAGCACGGCGAGGTTTTCGTCACCGACGACGGGGCCGAAACGGACCTGGACCTCGGACACTACGAACGCTTCCTGGGGACTCCCTTGTCCCAGAAGAACAATTATACGACGGGCAGCATCTATTACAGCGTAATCAACAAGGAAAGGCGCGGCGACTACCTCGGCGGCACGGTGCAGGTCATCCCTCATATTACGGACGAGATTAAGCTGGCCATTTGCGGATTGGCCGAAAACAAGACCGATGTGGCCATAGTCGAAATCGGCGGCACGGTGGGAGACATCGAGAGTCAGCCTTTTTTGGAGGCCATACGCCAGTTGCGCGGAGACCTCGGCAGGGAGCGCTGTCTTTTCATCCACCTGACCCTTGTGCCCTATCTGGCCGCGGCAGGCGAACACAAGACCAAGCCCACGCAGCACAGCGTCAAGGAACTGCGCAGTATAGGCATTCATCCCGACATTATTCTCTGCCGGTGCGAAACGCCCGTCTCCCGCGAACTGAAGCGTAAAATAGCCTTG